>NZ_JBFAMX010000500.1:0-7654 GCF_040659615.1 Nonomuraea sp. NPDC049784 | reverse complement strand
AGCCCGGCCGCACGGCGGCGGCGCGGTCGGCGAACAGCCGGACCGCCGGATAGTCCAAGGGGTTGCCCGCCTCCGGCGGCGGCAGCCGCAGCGGCGCCACGGGCAGGATCGACTCGCCGATGATGCCGAGCGCCTCGCGCCCGGTCACCAGCACGCGCAGCCCGGGGCAGGAGGCCAGCAGCGCGTCCGCCAGCTCGGCCGTGGCCGCGACGAGGTGCTCGCAGTTGTCCAGGATCAGCAGCAGCGTGCGGCCGGCCAGCGCGCTGACCAGCCTCGTGACCGGGTCCACGGCGGGCCGCTCGGGGCCGTGCATCAGGGTGTCGCGGATGTCGAGCGCGGTCAGCACAGCCATCGGCACGTCGCCGCCGTCTGAGACCGGCGCGAGCGGCACGAAGCACACGTCGCCGGCGGCCCGCTCCGCCGCCTCGGTCGCGAGCCGCGTCTTGCCCGCGCCGCCCGGGCCGATCAGCGTGACCAGCCGGTTCGCCCGAAGCCTGGCGCCCACCTGCTCGATCTCCTCGTCCCTGCCGACGAAGCTGGTGAGCTGGGCGCGCAGCCCCCGCCGCTGCCTGGGTGCCTGAGCCGCGGGGGAGCCGAGCGCCGGGTCGGCCCTCAGCACGGCCAGGTGGGCGGCGGCCAGCTCGGCTCCCGGTTCGACGCCCAGCTCCTCGTCCAGGATCTTCCGGGCCTCGTCGTAGACGGTCAGCGCCTCCGCCTGGCGCCCGCTGCCGTAGAGCGCCCGCATGAGCTGGGCCCGCAGCCGCTCGCGCAGCGGGTGGGCGGCGGTGAGCTGGCGCAGCTCGGCGACCAGCTCGCGGTGCCTGCCCAGGTCGAGGTCCGCCTGCACGCGGTCTTCCGTGGCGGCCAGCCGCAGCTCCTCCAGCGCCGCCGCGGCGGCCCCGGCGTGCGGGGCGTCGGCGAGCGGAGCCCCCCGCCACAGGTCGAGCGCCTCCCGCAGCAGCGTGGCCGCCTGGCCCGGGTCGCCACCGGCGAGGGCCTGCCTGCCCGCCTGCGCGAGCAGCTCGAACCTGCGTGCGTCCACCTCCTGCGGGTCGGCCACCAGCCGGTATCCCGCCGGGTGGAACTCCACCAGGTCCCTGCCCAGCGCCCTGCGCAGCCTGGACACCTGCGACTGCAGCGCGTTGGCCACGCCCTCTGGTGGCTTGGGGCCGTACATGCCGTCCACGAGCTGCTCGGCGCCGACGATGCGGCCGGCGTGCAGGGCGAGCAGGGTCAGCAGCGCCCGCACCCGGGGACCGCCGAGCGCGACCGGCTCGCCGTCCTCGCCCAGCGCGGTCGTGGGCCCGAGGATCTGGAAGCGCATGCCTCGATTATCGTGGCCGCGGCAGCAGGGCGGAGATCTCCGCGTATGTCGGCATCGGTGGCGCCTGCTTCCCCTGGGCGGCGAGCGCCGTCGCGACCGCCTCGCCGAGCGCGGCCCGGTACAGCAGCGACCCGGTGCTCACCCTCGCCACCCCGGCCTCGGCGAGCTGGTCCAGCGTGGGGCCGTCGGGCTGGTAGAGGACGTTGAGCGGCAGCGGAGTGCCGGCCGCCACCTCGGCGATCTCCTTCAGATCGCTCATGCCGGGCACGAAGATCCCGTCGGCGTTGCCGTAGGCGGCCACCCTTTCCAGGGTGTCGTCCCCGGTCTTCAGCCAGTACGTGTCCGTGCGGGCGTTGACGAACACGCCGTGTCCCTTGGCCGCCTCGATGATCCGCTGGTGCAGCTCGATCGGGCGCAGCGTGCCGTCGGGGCGGCCGTCCTCCAGGTTGACGCCGACGGCTCCGAGCGCGGCCAGGCTCGCAACCAGGTCGGAGACCTCGGCGGGGTCGTCGCTGAACCCGCCCTCGATGTCCACGGTGACCATGACGCCCAGGTCCTTGATGGCTTCGACCAGTTCGATCGTCTCAGCCTTGGTCGCGCCGGCCCCGTCGGGCTTGCCGTACGCGGCGGCCACGCCGAGGCTGGTCGTACCGATCGCCGGGAAGCCGTGCGCGGCCAGGACGGCGGCGGAGCCGTAGTCCCAGGCGTTCGGCAGCAGCAGCGGGTCGCCTGGGCGGTGCAGGTCGCGGAAGTTCATTCGGGCCTCCTGGCGGGCTTCCCGTGGAGCAGGGCTTCGAGCACGCCCGAGGCGAGCGCGAGCGCGTGGGCGGGCGCGGGGCAGGGGCGTACGCCGTAGCCGAAGGTCAGGTGGGGAGCCCGGCCCCCTGAGGGGTCGCGGTTGGCCGCCACCAGGTCGATCGTCACCTCTTCACCGCTTCGCGTGTCGAGCCTGCGGGTGGCCTTGAGCGGCGGGTCCTGCTTGAGCGTCTCGTTCAGCAGCGTCTCGATGTCGTCTCCGGGGTGTGCATGCCTGAACGCGTTCTCGATGAGTGCCTCCGTGGCGGCGTGGCCCTGCAGCAGCAGCGTGATCTCGGGGATGCCGGCCAGTTCGAGCAGCTCGGCGACGGCGGCGTCGGCCTCCGGGCTCTCCTCGCCGGACAGGTAGCCGGTCGCGGCGGCAGCCACCGCGCTCGTGTCCTTGACGCCCAGGGCGGCGCCGAGCACGGCCGTGGGCACGCCCCGCCAGTCCCCGTCCCGTTCCAATGTCATGGCCTTGGCCGCCGGCCTCAGCTCGGCGGGGTCGACCGCGTTCAGCCGCTCGACCAGCAGCCGGCGCCGCTCGGCATGCGTCTGGCAGGTGCTGAAGCGCGACACCTGCGCGCGCAGCCAGGCCAGCGTCCCCTCCTCGGCGTCCTGGCGTACGGGAGGCGGCACGTACCTCGTGTCGGAGAGGACCGCCTCGGCCTCCGCTTGGCGTGTGATGAGCATGGCTCCACGCTAGGACCGCATAGTTTCGTCGCTCGTCGAAGTGTGGAAGCGTCAGGCCGCCAGTCGTTCGGACCGCTCGGAGTGCTGGGGCTCGACAGGGGGTGCCGAGGTCTGGACGGTGGGCCGCCGCTCGATGGGCGCCAGAGCCATGGCCGTCAGCAGCACCATCTCGGCCAGGACCACGCCCCGCTCCAGCAGCCCGTAGTAGGCCGAGCCGCTGATCAGCGTCGAGGTGATGGAGGCGGGGTGCGCCGCCAGGTAGACGGCCAGCGTGGCCGCGGAGGTCACGCTCATGGCCCGGACCGCGTTCCATCGGGGCGCCGCGGCCCGGCCCCTGGCCAGGGCCCAGCCGGCGACCGGCAGCGAGGTGAACACGACGGCCGCCGCCCACCGGTGGATCTCGCCGGTCATCGACCCGATCGGCGAGGGGTCCGTGGGGAAGATCGCGCTCATCATCAGCCCCGCCGCCCCGGCCAGCAGCAGCACCCTGGTGGCGGCGGTGCGCCCAGGGTCGCCGGCCGCCAGCCCGTACGCGAGAGACAGGCATGCCCCCGCCAATGCCAGCATCCCGATCAGCACGGGCACGAGCCCGCCGGAGACCAGTGCGTAGTCGCTGAGCAACGTCTGCGTGGGCAGGGCGATCTGCGCGTACGCCAGCGCACCCGCGGAGACCGCCGTGCCGGCGATGGCGCCCCAGGCGCTCTGGCGTGGGATCATCGGGTCACCTCATCGTAGATTTGCTCAAACCGGGCGAGCGACGACTGGTGGTCGTGGGTGAGCGCCAGCTCCCTGCTGGTCTTGCCGAACCTGGCCCGCAGGCCGTCGTCCGTGAGGATGGCCGTGAGGTGCCTGGCCAGCCCGACCACGTCGCCCGACTGGAACAGGAACCCGTTGTCGTCCACCAGGTGCGGCAGCGCCATCGCGTCGGCGGCCACCACGGGCAGTCCGGTGGCCATCGCCTCCAGCGTGGCGATGCTCTGCAGCTCGGCGATGCCCGGCATGGCGAACACGTCGGCGGCGGCGAACGCTTGGGGCATGATCTCGTCGGGCACGAAGCCCAGGAAGGACACCCGCTCGCCCACGCCGATGCGCTTGGCCAGCTTCTCCAGCTCCGCCCGCTGGTTGCCTCGGCCGACGAGCACCAGCTGCGCGTCGGTCTCGTTCAGCACGAGCGGCAGCGCGCGCACGAGCTCGTCCAGGCGCTTCTCCTCGTCCAGCCGGCCGACGAACAGGATGGTGGGCCGGTCGGGCAGGTCGTACAGCTTGCGCGCCCACGCCTTGGGCTCGGCGCGCGGGTAGAACCTGGTCAGGTCGATCCCGCAGGAGACCGACTCCACCTCGCGGGTGAAGCCCTGGTCGGCCAGCAGCTTGGCGGCGAGCGGCGTCGGGGTGGTGATGTGGTCGGCCCGGTTGAAGATCCGGCTGAAGTCGCGCCAGGCCAGCCGGCCGGCCTTGGCCCGCAGCCGGTCGGGGATGTGGCAGAACTGGAAGAGGTTGTCGGGCATGAAGTGGTTGGTGGCCACGATGGGCACCCCGGCGCGGCGGGCGGCGGCGATGGCCGCCCTGCCGACCACGAAGTGGCCCTGGGTGTGCAGGACGTCGGGCTTGACGCCCGCGATCAGCCGGTCGAGCCTGGTCGGCACGGTGAAGCGCATGGTTGGGTGGACCGGTATCGGGGCGGAGCGCAGTCGGTGCACGATCACGCCGTCCACCACGTCCGCGGTGGGCGGGCCCGCGTCCGACTGGCAGACCACGTGCACCTCGTTGCCGCGCTCGGCCAGGCCGGTGGCCAGGCGGTGGGTGAAGTAGGCGGCGCCGTTCACGTCCGGCGGGTAGGTGTCGGTCGAGATCAGGACGCGGCGGGGACGCTCGGGGGCGGGGACGGCCTCGGGGAGCGAACGCAGGGGCATGGCCATGTCAGTGAGACTCCGTTTTCACACAGGGGTGGGGGGATTGTTGTGTGCTTCCAGTGGGCTGGTCCGGGCCAGCGCGATGGTGCCGGCCGCGGTGAGGGCCGCGGCCAGAACCGGCGCGATCCCGGTCGGCAGTGGCTCGCCGAGCAGCAGCGCGCCGAACGCCACCGCCGTCAGGGGATCGGCGATCTGGAGTGAGGCGAACGAGACGCCGAAGTGCCCGACGGCGTAGGCCCGCTGGAGCATCATCAGCGCCAGCAGCAGTGGCACCGGCAGCGCGAGCAGGTACCACCAGTTCCATGCGCCGTCCACCAGCACGCGCATGAGCGTGGCGGTGGCGCCGTACAGCACGCCGGAGCTGGTGGCCAGCAGCGCGGCCCGGCCCGCGGGCGAGACCGCCCTCGAGCCGGCCCACAGCAGGACCGCCGCGACGCCGGCCACGCCGAGCAGCGTGAACACCCCGCTGGGGTTGAGGTAGGTGGGACCGTCGGACTCGGGGACCAGCAGCACCAGCCCGATCAGCCCGGCCGCCACCACGCCCGCGGCCGCCAGCTCCTTGCGTGAGGGCTTGCGGCCGTGCAGCGCGGCGGCGATGGGCAGAGCGAACAGCAGGCTGGCCACCCCCATGGGCTGGACGATTGTCAGCGGGCCGAGGCCGAGCGCGACGATGTGCAGGCCGCCACCCGCCAGAATGGAGACGCCGCCGAACAGCCAGCGTGGCCTGCGTAGCAGGGTCAGGAGCCCTGGCTTCGCCGACTCCACTGCCTCGAACTGCTGAAGCGCGGCTCCGAGCGCGAAGAACAGCGAACCGACCAGGGCGATCGCCGCGGCCAGCACAGTCATGCGCACTCCTTTCAGACGGATAGTTGCCAGGTAGGGTCAAACGGACGTGTCCGCAGGAAGTCGTTCCGGGGAAGGCTGGATGGCGCGTCGCTTCCTGAGCCATCTCACGGCCTCGACGACCGCGGTGATGGACACCGCGATGCCCAGGCCGAGGAGCAGGCCCTTGATCGGGTCGTTCTCGAACGCCATCCCGCCGAAGAAGCCGATCAGCCCCGAGTACACCGCCCACGAGCTCGCCGCGATCGCGTCGAAGAACGTGAACGAGCGCAGCGGATGCCGCACGGCGCCCATGGTCAGCGTGGTCGCGGTGCGCCCGCCGGGGATGTACCTGGCCACGACCAGGACGAGACCGCCCCGCTCGGCCAGCGTGTCGCGTGCCCAGACGAACGCCTTCTTCTCCCGCAGCCTGCGCGCCGACTTGTTGCCGATCAGGTAGGAGATGTGGTCACCGGCGAACGCGCCCAGCGCCGCCGCCACGATGACCAGGGCCAGGTTCGTCTCGCCCGAGGCGGCGAACACCGCGGCGGTGATCACTGAGGTCTCGGCCGGCACGATGGGGAAGAACCCGTCGAGCAGTGCCAGGACGAACAGCGCCGCGTATAACCAGGGCGATGACATCGCCTGCTGGACCAGGTCGAGGATGGCGTGCGACATGAGCGTGTACTCCGATCGTTAGGGCACCCACACAGCGTGTCGGCGTGGGACTGCCGGGGACATCGGGGATGCCCCGGGTCGAACGCGGACCCATCCCTTATGCAGTTCAGGGCCGGTACCCCATGAAGGTAGAAACTCCGCAGGTCACGGCACATCGGACGATCGGCACGCGCCACCCCCTACTTTCGTCAGGGGCCCCGTTCCGACCTCCGGCGGGCACTCTCGATCAAACCGGTTTCCACAGGCGGAAACAGGAGTGGAGGTAGGCGCTTTCGGGGTGGGGGTAGCCCTACCGCGACAGGGGACGAGGCCCCACCCTGACTTTCGTCAGGGTCGCCTGCCGACTTCGGACAGGCCCCCCGCGTCCGGGAGACGGATAACGTCGGAGCGGTGAGACGTCTTCGCCGGGATAGCCGCCGCCAGGTGGTCTACGACCTGCTGCTCTGGGCCGTGCTCGGCATCTTCGTCGCGGCCATGGGACCTGACCCGCTCAAGGACCCGGCCGCGTTCGGCATGGTGACCGTGCCCAGGATCGGGCTCGCCTCCGTCGCTGTGCTGGTCGGCCGCCGCTGGCCGCTGGCCGCGCTGGTGCTGCTGCTGCCGCTGGGGCCGTGGCGGTTCAGCGAGGGGTTCGCGACCGTGGACCTGAGCTGGCTGCTGCCCAGGCGTGACGTGAAGATCCTCCCGCTGCTGGCGACCTCGCCGTTCATCATGTGGTACGCCTACCTCACCGGGCGGCGCCTGGCCGCGATCTGGCCGGCGCTGGTGGCCTTCTTCCTGATCTCGGTCGTCGGCGTGGGCGTGGTGCTGGCCAGGGGCGGCGATCTGGCTCTGTGGGTGTCCATGATGACGGGGCTGCTCGGCACGTACGTGGTGCCGTACCTGCTGGGGCTGCTCAGGCGGAGGCTGCTGCAGCAGCGCACGCAGGCCAGGCTGTCGGCGGAGGCGCAGGCGAGGCTGCGCGAGCGGGCCAGGATCGCGCGGGACATGCACGACTCGCTCGGCCACGACCTGGCACTGATCGCGGTCAGGGCCGCGGGCCTCGAGCTGGCCGCAGGGCTGGACCAGGCGCACGTCAGGGCGGCGGGGGAGCTGCGGCTGGCGGCGGCGGACGCCACGGAGCGGCTGCGTCAGATCATCGGGCTGCTGCGTGAGGAGTCCGACGTGGCACCGCTGTCACCGGTGGACGAGGACGTGGCCGAGCTGGTGCGGCGGGCCAGGGACTCCGGCATGCCGATCACCCTGGACCTGGCGCCCGGGCCGGTGCCCGACCTGGCGCACGCGGTGGTGCAGGAGGGGCTCACGAACGCGGCCAAGCACGCGCCGGGGGCCGCCGTCGCGGTCCGGGTCGCACCGGACCGCGTCACGGGGTCGGTAGAGCACACCTCAGAAAACCCGTCACAAAGATGTGGATATCGTGTAACGTGAGATG
>NZ_JBFAMX010000499.1:0-7666 GCF_040659615.1 Nonomuraea sp. NPDC049784 | reverse complement strand
CGAGGCCTGGCGGATCACCGCGTTCTGCCTGACCGCCGCCACGCGCCACCGGCTCGGCCTGCCCGACATCAACCCAGAAGATATCCACCAGGTGCTCGCCTCCTCCCGCCGCTTCTACCGGGCCTTCGACCGGCTGACCACCGTGCTGGATCCAGCCCGCCACGATCGGCGCGCCCGCCTGCCGCCGTGCCCGGCCGAACGCGCCGACCCTGCCCCCGACCCGCGCTCCCCCTACGGGGACGAACCGATGCCGTGCCTGCTGTTCGAGGGGCATGTCGGCCCTCACCGCTACTAGCCCAGATCGAGCCGATACGCGAAGCGGCCATACACCGGCTTCCAACCCTCGGTCGGTAACTGCGCCTGAAGGCCCGGACCTGGGAACCTGTAAACTAGGGCGCACCTGCGGAAGCCGCCTGCCGGATCATCATCTTGGAAGACCGACTGCCGAGGCGACGCGCATCAATAACTCCCGCGATCGCCGGACGGAGACACGGACCGGCGGATTCGCCAACCTGCAGCCTGGTCTCGGACAGCACTGACCAGGCCGAACCACATCTCGAATGCCGATATCAGCGGCTGGGCGGCTCATTCCGCCCGCCCCGCTCGCGAGTTCGGCCTGGAGTACGTCGACCTCTCCAAGCGAGGGGCGCGTTTGTGATCCGGGTTTGTGTCGGTGGCCGCCACCACGGTGGGAGACCACGGCAAGGCACGCACGCCGCTACAGGTACTGGCCCGCCTCGGCGCTGTCTGTCTTCGACACACGCACCGACACCACGTTGGCGAGATTGATGATCACGCCGTGCACGTCGGCCTCACGGTCGTATCTCGCCCGCACCAACACCAGGCTGCGCCGCTCGTCCACAGCACGAGCGATCGCCGCCACCGCCTCCGGCTCCCCGTCGAAGTCCCCGCTCATCACGGGGACGTCTTCACCGCCCACCAGGCGGAATCGAATGATCAGCGCGACATTCTCAGGCACGGCCGGCTCCTTTCGCCAGACTCCGCACGGAATACCTGCCCAGCATCGAACGCTGTAGGCGATTGCCCTGCACATCCGCCTACCGCGCCGCGGGCGCGGCGCCCTCCAGTCAACCTGGGATAAGGAAGTCGTAGCAATCACGCTACCCGCGGTCGAGTTCGATGATCCCGTGCTGGATCAGAGTGAACCGCGCCTTTTCCTACCGATGTCAGTCTGTGGGCCCCAGCCCGGCTATCCGTTGCTCGCGAACGTCCTGCAGAGCCCGCAGGTAGCCGATCTCCAAGGCACGACAGACCAGGTTGTTCATCTCGGGAGAGCCGTCGAGTCGACCCCAGCCGGAGAACTCGTTGGCCACCGCCTCATCGGCCAACCGCTCGTCACCGGCATCACCAGGGCGTGGACCGTCGTAACGGATCCGGCCGATGAACTCGCTCCATTCCTCCAGTTCGGCGCGCGCGTCATCATCGTCGCTCATACTGGCCATCGTGACCTATGGTCACTTCCTGCGCGAGCTCATCCGGCATGCACGGTGATGAAGCACTCTCTTCGGGCTAGCAGTAGCCGAGAAGATCAAACAGTGCCTCGCCCCCTTCTCCGTGCGAATCTCAATCTGGAGCCGTCGATTTCACCCCTGGCTTCCGGATTCGAGTCATGGGCGCCTGTCAACGGCCATGAGGATCCCCAGGTAGGTGGACTTGGGTTCTCTCAGCTGGTGGCCATCAGAAATCCATACTGATGGCCGGGGTGGTCCTGATGGGTGGTCAGGTCAACGGGGTGACGCCCTTGCCCGCCAGAGCCTCGGCGAGCCGGTGGGTGAATGTGCTGGTGATCGCGATCGAGCGGCGTTCGTAGGCGGCATCGATGATCCGGTAGAACGCCTCGGCGGCGTCGGTTCCGGCCGGGAGCAGCCCGGTGTGAACGGAGGCTGGAGTGTCATCATCGTTGCCTGGCCTGTTCAGGCCCTCGAGAAGGGCCGAAAGTGGTCTATCGCCGCGGGCGACGCCAACCCGTATGCCAACGCACGAAATGTCCTCCGTATTGTTATTTTACCTCCTTCCGCGAGGCCAGAAAAGACATAAAGCCTCATCGACAGAATCGGCGGGTTATCGATTGCAGTGATAACCAGGTCGGCGATTGCCTGTTTCCCGTTCTCGTCCAGAAGAGCACCCTTGGGTTCAGGCCGCGTTGCGGTCGTAAAACGCCGACCGGGCATCGTGCCCGGCGACGGTGGATCCACGGTTTCTTCGAGACGGACGCCCGAGAGCCACTGAAGGGAAGCATTGTGAGTCTGACAAGGAAGATCAAGACCAGGACGCGGCTCGTCAAGGGCTGGATCATGCTCTACTTCGGCCGCGCCACCGGAAACCAGCAACTGGAATCGAGAGGTCTGGTCAGCCGACCCGAAAATAATCTGAAGCAGCGCAGTGGGAGGACCAAAGGTATTTTCAAGCGCTGACCACGGCCGCCGCCGACGGCATCGACGGCAAGCGCTCAATTGCCGACCTCCATGGACCGATACATTTCCGTGATCGAGCAATGAGCAAATAGCTGGCAAAAAACTGGAGGGGCCATGAATCGTGTCATTGTGGTGGGCGCCGACGGTTCGGCCGCCGCGACCGCGGCCGTCGAGTGGGCGGCCGACGACGCCGCGCGCGCGACGGCCCGACTCTGCATCGTCCACGCCGTGGACCGCTCGCCGTACGAGATCGCGAAGTTCTCCAACCCAGGCCCGGATGATGCCGTCACCCTCAGCGCGGAGAGCGTTCTGGCCGACGCCGAGAGGGTCGCGCGCAAGCGACAGCCTGGCATCGATATCACCAGCGAGCTGTTTCAGGGCGCTGCAGCGACGGTGTTACGCGGCCAAGCCGGCCACGCCGGCGAGATCGTGATCGGCGGCAGAGGCCTGGGCGGCTTCCCTGGGGCCGTGCTGGGCTCGGTGAGCACCCACGTAGCAGGGCACGCGCACGGCCCGGTGGTCGTCGTCCGCTCCAACCCCGACACCGCCTACGGGGAGATCGTCATCGGGCTCGACGACTATCACGCAGGCGAACCCGCCCTCGCCTACGCTTTCGAGCAGGCGCTGCTTCGCGCGTGCACGCTGCGCGCCGTCTACGCGTGGCAGCCGCCGACGCATGCCCACATCCCCGAAAGCGCCCATGATCTGGGCGAGATCCACGACGCCCAGTGCCGGATCACGGCCGGCATCCTCCTGGGATGGCGGCAGCAATATCCGCAGGTTCAGGTGATCGAGGACGTCCGGCGCGCCCACCCTGTCGACGCCCTCGCCGGCGTTTCCACTCAGGCGGATCTGGTCGTCGTGGGCTCCCAGGGCCGAGGGGCGATCGGCACCGTGATGCTTGGATCCGTCACCCTCGGCGTTCTGTACCAAGCGCGCAGCTCCGTCGCGGTGGTGCGGCCGTAAGGCGTCCTGCTCTCCCTGGCCCGGAGATGTGAAACCCCAGCCGACGGCCATCTGGGGGCTCAGTCGGCAGGATCGCTCTTGAGCAGAGGCTCGGACAGCACCGTCGGCGCGTCGGACTGGACCGCAAGGCCGAAAACGAGCTTGTCGGACGGGGGTGGCCGCCTGCTCTTGCCATCGTTGCCGCGCCTCAGCACGGACTCGGGCGGGAGCGGCGGCAGCGGGACCTTGCCATCGTTGTCGTGCTTCAATGCGGGCTTGGGCGGGAGCGGTGGCAGGTCGGCGGTTTCGTCGTGGCGTTCATCGTCGTGGTGCATGTTCATGTCGCGTCACCTTTTCGCGAGCCGTTTCGGGAGTCGCCCTGGGATGTCGGTTGGTCGTCGCGGGTGCGGTCGGGGGCCTGGGGGTGGTGGTGTTCGTCAGCGCTGCTGCACCATGACGAAGCCGATGGCGGTGACCAGGATCGCCACCACAGCGATAGCGACGATTGTGGTCATAGTGGGCATGTCTGCCTCCAGGAGGAGACGCCCTCGTCTCAGGCCGAGAGCTGGAAGGTGAGAGCAGCGGGTTGAGCTCGGGTCGGCCCTTCGCCGGCGAGGCCGGGGAGATGTCTACTCCCGCGTACAGACGACAGCGGCGCCCCCGGACTTGCGAGGACCGGTGGGACGGTCGCAGCCTTTCAGCCGTTACGCCCGGCTAGCCGTCCGGCGCTGGTCAGGGCCGGCGGTTGCCGGGAGGCCTGCGGCCGCGGTGTTGTCTGGCGTCGTAGCCGGGAGGCCGGAGGCGGCGGCTTTGCCTGGCGTCGGCGCCGGGCGGATCTGCCGGGCTGGGTGGCGGTCGGTCGTCGATGACGTCCTGGAGGCTGCGAGCGGTCGACTGGGGCCAGCGTGACCTGGTGCGGAGCAGCAGTGGCAGCAGGAGCCCGAGGGCGCCGCCGAGCATCAGGATGACACCAGCGATGCGCAGGTCCAGGCCGCCCACCGAGCCGTCCGCCAGGGCGAAGGTGAGGATGGCGCCGACCGCGATGACCGCGATGGCTCCGGCGATGGGCATCACGCCTCCCTTCTGCCGCGGCGGAAGGGAGGCGTGAACTCCCCAGGGGTGCTGGGCGGGGTCATGGGCGGCCGGCCCGGCGGTCCGAACTCCGGCCGGTGATCAGGTGGTAGCCGCCCAGCAGGACTGCCGCGCCGACGATGGCGCAGAGCCAGGTGGACAGGTCGAAGAAGCCCTGGATGCCGGAGACGTGCAGCACCTGGGTGGCCACGAGGCCACCCAGCAGTGCCCCGGCGATGCCGAGCACGAAAGTGATGATCAATCCTTGCGGGTCCTTGCCGGGGACCAGCATTCTGGCCACCGCCCAGGCGACCAGTCCGAGGGTGATCCAAGCGATGATGCCCATGGCCGAACTCCTTTGGCGGTGCATCGATGTCTGCATGGGATCGGCCTTCCGGACCGGTCGAAGCAGGGGGCCGACCGCCGCGTGATCGCCGGCGGTCGAAGTCGTTCACCTTGAGCCGACACCCACGCGTGCCGTACGGAAACAGGCGATCCGGGAAGGATCCATCTCCAGAACCGATCACAGCGCGTGCGGGGCCTGTGCATCAGGCAGGCTCGTCGCCGTGGCTGGTGACTGTCGGGGCATCTTCGCCGGGCGTTGGTCCAGTGGGCGGGGCGACGGGGTCCACCCAGCCGAGCCGCTCGGCGAGTTGTCGGGCGCTGTTGATGACGGTGGCGATATGGGGAGAGGGGTTGGCGTCGTGCCACAACAGTGACCAGGGGTAGTGCATGGCAGGTTCGATCAGGGGCCGCCAGGTGGTGCCCGGCCGGTTGGAGGTGCGGAACGAGGAGGGGACGCAGTGCACGCAGCGGCGCTGGAGTACGAGGTCGGCGGCGGCGCGGGTGCTCTCGACGGTTCCCTCGTAGATGGTGGGCGCGAACCCGGCCGAACGGCACAGCTCGACGACGAACTGGTTGAGCTCGGGCGTCTGGGATTCCTCGCCGAGCAGCAGGAGCTCGTCGGCGAGGGCGGCGACGGGCACGCCGTCCATGCCGGCGAAGCCGTGGTCGTCGGGCACCAGCACGCCGAGCGGATCGAGCCTGATCAGCTTGGACGCTACCTCGGCCTGGGTCTGGGAAGCAGGTCCGATAGCGATGTCCAGGCGGCCGTCGGCCAGTTGCCGGTACTGCTCTGGGGTGCCCGCTTCGACCTGATGAATCGTGATGTCGGGATGGCTGCGCTGGAGTTCGCGCAGGATCTGCGGCATGGTGTCGTAGCCGGCGTCGATGATGCCGACGCGCAGCTTGGGCGCTGACGCGACGGCGTTGCGTGCGGCCTGTCCGGCCCGGCCCACGTGGTCGAGGATCTGGCGCGCCTCAATGAGGAAAGCGGCGCCCGCCGGGGTCAGATCGACGTGGTGGGTGCTGCGGTTCAGCAGTCGCACGCCCAGCTCGCGCTCCAGCCGCTGGATCTGCTGGCTGAGCGCTGACTGCACGATGTGCTCGCGGGCCGCCGCCCGGCCGAAATGCAACTCTTCGGCCAGCGTCACGAAGTAGCGCAGCTGACGCAACTCCATGCCCGCCACCCCTTTCTGCTGGGCGGCGCCGATCCGGGCCGTCTTCCACCACTCTAGGTGCCTCGTGGAGTGTGGCCCCCTGGCAGGAGCGTTGGCGCTACTCGCCGGGCTGAGGTATCCGGCCCCTGCCGAAGAGGGGATCAGTGCTTGGGGGCGTCCTTGACCTTCCCGCCGGACTGCTGTGGATTGTCCATGACCCGATCGGTCTTGCCCGCGTGGTGACGCTGGCTGCGAAAGCGCCGCCTGGCCCAGCGTTTGAGAGCCTGTACCTTGTTGTCGATCTCCCAACGCAGACTCATCGCGTTCTCCTTTCACCGCTCCGCTCGGACATGGGCCCGGAGGCGGACCTCGTTGATCCGTCTTCGTCATCAGCCATGACCTTGTGCCGGCGGACATTCACCACGGTCAGGCGGCTTGAAGTTCCAATGTCCTCGCCGGTCTTCAGCAAGGAAACGAGCAATCACCGGTTGGGTTATCACTGGAATCGATGAGCGAGCGGGCGGCACCAGAGCGCCGCAAGCTCAGTGTGTCTTCCCTCCTGGCGGTACGGGCTGCGCGGGCGGCGTGGTGCCGGATGCCGAGTTGTTTGCGTCTTGCGTTCTCGTGTGCCGGGATGCGGCCAGGCTGGCGATCGTGGTCGCGGCCAGAACAGTGAGGATCACCGTCAGAGATAGCCACACTGGGATCTGCGGGAAGGTGTCGTGGGCGGCTTGGGCGATGAGTTTGACCCCGATGAAGGCCAGGATGAGCGCCAGCCCATGTGAGAGGTAGACCAGCCGGTCGAGCAGGCCGCCGAGCAGGAAGTACAGCTGGCGCAGCCCCATCAGGGCGAAGGCGTTGGCAGTGAAGACCAAGTAGGGCTCCTGGGTCAGGCCGAAGATGGCTGGAATGGAGTCCAGTGCGAACATGACGTCGCACAGCGCAATGGCTACGATGACCATCGCTATCGGGGTCAGCAGTCGCCGCCCTGCCACCCGGATCATCCATGCGGTGCCGTGGTAGTCGGGGGTGGTGGGCAGTATCCGAGCCACCAGGCGCAACACCGGATTGCGGGCGATGGCGGACGAGCTGCACCGCGGCGAAGATCAGGAAGGCCCCGAACAGATATAAGGTGGCGGAGAAGCGGTCGATAGCGGCGGCTCCGGCCAAAATGAACAGCCCACGCAAGACGAGCGCGGCGGCGATGCCGACCAGCAGCACCCGGGCCTCCTGCGTGGCCGGCACGGCGAAGGCCGCCATGACAACCCCGAAGACGAACAGGTTGTCGACAGACAGGCTGTATTCGGTGAGGTAGCCGGCGAAGAACTGCACCGCCGAATCCACACCGGCGACCAGTCCCAATCCGACGCCGAAGGCGACGGCCAGGATGAGATAGACACCCACCCACGCCCCGGCCTGCAGAGGGCTGGGGCGGCGGCCTCGCCCGGCCACAAGATCGATGACGATTACCACAGCTACCGCGACACCGGTGAGCAGCCATGCCGACAGCGACGCCGAAAGGGGCATCGGTCAGTCTCCGGCTGGGGCGCGGGCTTGTTCTGACGGGGCGGCGCGGCGGCGTTGGATGCGGTCGTGGTCGGGCCAGTGCACGTTGTTCGCCCAGCCGAGCCGTTCGAACAGGCGGATCACTTCGGCGGACGGGTCGATCTGGCCGCGGTCGAGGCCGTGGCGGGCGCAGCTGGGTTCGCTGTGGTG
>NZ_JBFAMX010000498.1:0-7669 GCF_040659615.1 Nonomuraea sp. NPDC049784 | reverse complement strand
CGGTGTTTTCTCCCGCCCGCACCGCGCCCCGGCGGGCCGCACTCGCCGCTGTGGCGCCGCCTCGCGCGGCCCCCACCTCGCGGCGGCCCGCGTCGACGGCGAGCTGCACCAGCAGGCTCCCCACGCCGCCGCCCGCCGCCTCCACCAGCACCCACTCACCGGGCTTCGGAGCGGCGGCCCGCGCGAGGCCCACGGCGGTGCGCCCGTCGGCGAGCAGTGCCACCGCGACCTCGGACGACAGCCCGTCGGGGATCGGGATCAGGTCGGCGGCGTCGGCCACCGCCAGCTCCGCGTAGCCGCCAGATCCGCCCAGCGTGCTGACCACCCGCGCGCCGAGCAGCGCCTCGTCCACGCCCTCGCCCGTCTTGACGACCGTGCCCGCGACGCCGTTGCCCAGGATCGCCGGCAGCTCGGCCCGCCGTGGTCCCCGGTCCGCGCGTACCTGCGTCTCCACGAACGTGATGCCCGCCACCGACACCTCCACGAGCACCTGTCCAGGGCCGGCAGCCGGGTCCGGCACCTCCTCCACGACCAGCGCCTCCGGCCCGCCGTACCGCCTCAGGACCACCGCACGCATGACCAGCCTTCCCCTCTATCGGAGCGTTTCGCTCCGAAATTCTAATAGCCTCTACGGGATGAGCACACGCGGGAGGCAGGCCGAGGCCGCGCGGAACGATCTGCGGCTGTTGCGGGCGGCGCACGAGGTGTTCACGACGCAGGGGTTCGACGCGCCCGTGTCGGCCATCGCCAAGGCGGCGGGTGTGGGCATGGGAAGCCTCTACCGCCGCTACCGCACCAAGGAGGAGCTGCTCCAGCGCCTGTGCATGATCGCCATGGAGCGTGGGGTGGAGGCGGCCGAGGCCGGGCTGGCCGAGCCGGATCCTTGGGAGGGTTTGTGCCTGTACGTACGCACGTGCGTCGGTTTCCGGGCGGGTGCCCTCGCGCCGGTCGCGGGCACCATCGAAGTCACGGACGAGATGTGGCGCACGGCGAGGAGGTCCACGGAGCTGGCCGGCCGGCTGGTCACCAGGGCCCGTGAGGCCGGCGTGCTCAGGAGCGACGTGACCACCCTCGACATCTCGCTGCTGATGGAGCAGTTCAGCCGCCCGGCGCCCGGGGGCGAGCATCCGCACGTCAAGGAGCGCCTGCTGACCATCGCGCTCGACGGCCTGCGGGCGCCCGGGGCGACCGAGCTGCCCGGCGAACCGCCGAGTACAGAGTGGTACGAAGGCCGTTGGGGGAGCGCTCCTTAGGTCTACGGTTAGAAACGTGGGCTTCAACGAGCTGCTCAAGGACCTCGATCACAGCGCCAGCGTCCAGGCCGCGGGCATCAGGCGCGGCTATGGTGGGCCGCCCGCCCGCACGGTGAGCGTCACCTCGGGGCTGGCGCGGCTGCGCTGCGCGTCCTTGCTCAAGCCCCTGTACGCGTGGGTGAGCGCGGCCCGCATCCCCGACGCCGACCGCTGGCGGCGGCACGCCGAGCCCGCGGTGGTCGTGTCCTCCAACGCCGACACGCTCAACCTGTGGCTCGCCGTAGGCCCGCGCGTAATCCTCGACGACCTCCGCCAGCGCACCGGCGTCGCGTGGTCACCGCCCAACGGCGACCCCTCCCGGTTCGGCTCGGTCGAGGTGGCCGCCGACGAGGTGGCGACCGCGTACGCGGTGCTCGCCCAGTCCGCCGTCGCGGGCGACCCCGTCGCGGAGACCATCCTGGGGTGGATGCGGAAGGTCAGCGCGTCGCAGGCGTTCGGTGTCCGGGAGGCCATCCGATCGCCCGGGGCGGGGGTCAAGAGCGGCTGGTACGGCGCGCCGGACGAGACGTGCCTGCGCACGCATACCGTGGCAGTCCTGCCCCGCGGCGGCACCCGGGTCACGGTGGCCGTCGGGATGACCGCCCTGCCGTACACCGACGTGCGCGAGCGCGAGGTCTACCAGGAGAGGGTGGGCAAGGGGGTGCCCGTGGAGGCCGAGCACGAGAAGGTGGCGGGTACGCTGCTGCGCGAGCTCCTGGTGACGACGCTGGACGAGCTCGGTCACTTCCGCGACGGGCCGGGCCATCCGCACAGGGCGTCGAGCTGAGTCAGTCCCACAGCGGGAGCGAGCGGCCCGCGCCGCGCTCGACCGCGGCCGCGTAGAGCGCCTGGGCGGCGGCCGCGTCCTGGATCGCGGTCCCGGTGGAGTCGAAGACGACGACCTCCTCGGCGCTCTCGCGGCCCTGCGCCGTGCCCGCGACGATCTCGCCCAGCTCGGCCCTGACCGGGGTGCCCGGGCGGTGGTGCAGTTCGCCGACCTCGGCGCACTGGTGCGTGACGTCCGTGACGAGAGCCGCGCCGGCGAGGAGGTTGTCGTGGAGCTCGCGCTTCTCCGGCGCGTCGGAGCCGACCGCCGCGACCAGGGCGCCCGGTCTCACGTCCTTGATGCCGAGGTACGGGGTGGTGGCGGGGGTCAGGGTGACGACGATGTCCGCCTGGCTCGCCGCGTCGTGGGCTGTTGGAGCACTTTCCGCCTGTTGCCCGGCAGCGAACCGTTCGGCCTTGGTCCGGTCGCGGCTCCAGACGATGACGCGTTCGATGGGGCGTTCGTGGCGGATCGCCGCGATGTGGGCGGCCGCCTGGGCGCCGGTGCCGAGCACGGCGAGGGTGGAGGCGTGGGGGAGCGCCAGGTGGCGTACGGCCACCGCGCTCGCGGCCGCCGTGCGCAGCCGGGTGACCGTGGCGGACTCCAGGAACATCAGAGGCTGGCCGGTCGAGCCGTCGAACAGGGCGATGACGCCGACGATGCTGGGCAGGCCCAGCGTGGCGGGGCGGTCGTAGAAGCAGGCGCCGATCTTCACGGCGACGATGCCGTTGAGTCCGCCAGCCTTGATGTGGAACTCGCCGGGCGGACTGTCGAGGTGGGCCAGGCGGCTGGGAAGGGTTTCGCTGCGAGCGTAGGATGCGAAGGCCTGTTCGATGAGATCGGTGTATGCGGATGCTGGAAGGAGCCGCTCGATCTCGGACTGGGTGAGCATGAGCACGCTTGGGGATGTTCGCCGATTTTTCCTACTTCGTCTAGAGGTTATTGTGTTTTTGCCGTTTTAGGGGGATGTGGGGTCTTGGCCTGCGGCCGGGCAGGCCGCCCGAGCCCGCGCTTGCGGCGGCAGCGAAGTCCTACGGCGGCGAGCTGTCCGTCGCCTCGGCGGGCACCACGGTGCGCCTGGCCTGACGCGTGAGTTTCCCGATCACCTCGGCCAGCTCGGGCGGCTCGACTCCGTCGGGCAATTCCTCGGCCCACGCGTAGCCGCGATAGACCTCCCGCTCCTCCTCGGTGAGCTGCCCCGGGCGCACCGCCGGCCGGGCCTCGTCGAACGTGGCCAGGAAGAACGGCTCGGTCTTCACGTATCGGATCCCGAGCCACGCGAAGTCGCGTGCCACCTCGACGAACCGCTCCCGCACGGCCGATCCCGGCAGTCCGGTCTCCTCGGCCAGCTCCCGCTTGGCCGCCTCCAGCGCCGTCTCGCCAGGGTCGATGCCGCCGCCGGGCGGCTCCCAGACGTCCATGCGGCTGACCGGGTCGTACCAGTGCATCAGCAGCACCCTGCCATCGCGATCCAGGCAGACGACACGAGCGGCGGGACGGTCACTGCTGCCCGTCCGGGCCTCTTCCCCTTCTGTGGTGCTCACCGGACAGACGTTACACAGCGGTGGGGTCGTCGGGTTGCTCCTCGTCCAGGACGAGCGCGAGCAGCCCGGGGAAACGGTCGTCGAACTCGTCGCGGCGGAGGCGGTTGAGCCGCCGGGAGCCTTCGTCGCGCTGCTCGAGCAGCCCCACGTTGCGTAACACCGAGAAGTGGTGGCTGAGCGTGGACTTGGCCACGGGCAGGTGGGAGAACGTGCCACAGGCGCGCGCCCAGTCGGGGACGCCCGCCAGCTCCCGCACGATACGGCGGCGGATCGGATCGCCCAGCGCGTCGAGGGCGGCCTGCAGCGAGACCTCGAGCGGGGACGTGTGCGTCAGTCCGCGTGTCCTGTTCGACTGTGGTCGAACACCGGTGTAGTGTTCCATCTCGATCGAACATCCTACGCGAGGGGAGCGGCCGTGGAAATCGGGCGCGTCGGAGTGTGGCATCCCATGATCAGCAAGGCTCCCGCCGAGGAGGCGCGGCGCGCGGCGGCCCGGATCGAGGAGCTGGGCTACGGCTCACTCTGGATCAACGAGGGCGGCGGCAGCAAGGAGCCGCTCACCATGTCCGCCATCCTTCTGGCGGCCACAGAGCGCATCGCGGTCGGCACCGGCATCGCCAACATCTGGGCCCGCGACGCCATGGCCATGGAGGCCGGCGCGGTCGCGCTGGCCGACGCCTTTCCCGGCCGCTTCCTGCTCGGCATCGGAGTCAGCCACGGCCCCCTGGTCAAAGGCCGCGGCCACGACTACACCAAGCCCCTGACCGCCATGCGCTCCTACTTGGAGGGCATGGACCAGGCTGTCCAGGCCCTCCCCAAACCCCCGTCCCCGGCCCCCACGATCCTGGCCGCCCTGAGGCCCAAGATGCTGGAGCTCTCCAGAGACAAGGCCGACGGCGCCCACACGTACTTCGTCCCGCCGGAGCACACCTCCCAGGCCCGTCAGATCCTGGGCCCGGACCGCCTCCTGATCCCCGAGCAGGCGGTCGTCCTGGAGTCCGACCCCACCCGCGCCCGCGAGATCGCCCGCGCCCACCTGGCGTACTACCTGAAGCTGCCCAACTACCTCAACAACCTGCGCACGCTGGGCTTCACGGACGACGACTTCGCCGACGGGGGCAGCAACCGCCTCGCGGACGCCATCGTGGCCTGGGGCGACGCGGGCGCGATCGTCAAGCGCATCCAAGCCCACCTCGACGCGGGCGCCAACCACGTGGCCATCCAGCCTCTCTCCCCGGAGGCTCCCGACCTCGCCAACGCCCTGACCCAGCTGACCGACCTGGCGGGTCCCCTCGGCCTTTAGCGCGCCCTTACGCGGCAGGCGCCGGCGCGTTCGGCTCCGTCACCGTTTCATCGCGCCGTCGGCGATGGCGTCCGCCGCGTTGCCGATGGCCACCCCGACGATCTCGAGGCGGCGCACGAGCTCCCGCTCCTTCATCGCATCCGCCGTCAGCTCTCCCGAGAAGATGCGCGAGATCTCGTACTGGTACATCCGCCGGATGGCCTCCATTCCAGCCCGCGGACAACCCTCAAGGGCCGGGTTGCCCCCCTCCCCGAACCCGCGATGTCCGATAACTACCCGGGATCGAGTGGATGATGGACGATCGGCCGCGGAGCCTCAGTCGGGTACTCTCTGTGATTGCCGCCCGCCCGGTACGCTGCCAAGATCGGCCCAGCGGCGACCGACGACCCGACGCCTGCGAGAGTGAAGCATGACCAGCTCCGCCGAGTACATCCTGACCCTGTCCTGCCCCGACCAGCCCGGTGTGGTGGCCGCTGTTTCTGGCCTGCTGGCCGGAAAAGGGTGCAACATCATCGAGAGCCAGCAGTTCGGGGACCGGGTCGGGCAGCGCTTCTTCATGCGGGTGCAGTTCGCGGGGCCGCTGAGCGAAGACGAGCTCAGCGGGGCCTTCGCTGCGCTCGCACCCGACTTCGCCATGGAGTTCAAGCTGCGCGACGTGGCCAGGAAGCCGCGGGTGCTGATCATGGTCAGCAAGTTCGACCACTGCCTGAACGACCTGCTCTATCGCGTCAGGTCGAAGGCTCTGGACATCGAGATCGTCGCGGTCGTCTCCAACCATCCCGACCTGCGCCCGCTCACGCAGTCGTACGGGATCGACTACCACCACCTGCCGATCACGCCCGACGCCAAGGCCAAGCAGGAGGCCGAGGTGCTGGCCCTGGTGGAGCACTACCAGGTGGACCTGGTGGTGCTGGCCCGCTACATGCAGGTGCTGTCGCAGGAGCTGTGCGAGAAGCTGAGCGGGCGGGCGATCAACATCCACCACTCGTTCCTGCCGTCGTTCAAGGGCGCCAAGCCGTACCACCAGGCCTACAGCCGCGGCGTCAAGCTGATCGGCGCCACGGCACACTACGTGACCTCCGACCTGGACGAGGGGCCGATCATCGAGCAGGAGGTGGCCAGGGTCAACCACAGCCACTCTCCTGAGGACCTGGTGGCGATCGGGCGCGACGTGGAGTGCGTGACCCTGGCCAGGGCGGTCAAGTGGCACGCCGAGCAGCGGGTGCTGCTCGACGGGCACAAGACGATCATCTTCCCGCGCTAGGCATCCACCGCCGTGACCAGCAGCTTCCCTCTCACGTGCTCGTGCTCCAGGTCCCAGTACGCCTGCGCCGCCTCGGCCGGCGGGTAGCGGCGGGTGACGGTGGAGGGCAGGACGCCTTTCACGGCGAGGGCGGCCACCTCCTCCAGGTCGCCGGGACGGGCGTTGGTGTAGACGGTCTCGAAGCCGGTCGACGGGTCGGGGCTGGGGAAGGCGATGTTCAGCAGCCGGCCTCCCGGGCGTACGACCGTTGCCAAGGCGGGCAGGGCGGTTCCCGGGAGGGCCAGGTTGACCAGGGCGTCGATGCCGTCTGGATGACGGGTCCGAGTCTCGGCGGCGACGTCGGCCGAGCGGTAGTCGATCGTCTCAGAGGCGCCAAGCCCGCGGACGTAGCCCTCGTCCGAGGGGATCGCGGTGGCGATCACGTGTACGCCCTGCGCCGCAAGCAGCGGCACCACGGCGCCGCCCACCCCGCCGGCCGCCCCGATGACCAGTGCCTTCGTCCCACGTGCGAAATCCCCGGCGCGGAGCAGCGGGAGGGCGGTCAGCGCGGTGACGGGCAGGCTCGCGGCGTGCTCGGCGGGGAGCTCGGCTGGCCTGAGCGCGAGGGCGGGCGTGTCGGCGTCGAAGACCGCGTACTCGGCCATCGTGCCCGTCGTGAACGACGGCGGCGAGGACACCAGGCTCGCCATGCTCCCGGCCGCCCGCGCCTGGCCGAGTCCGAATATTTCATCACCGGGGGAGAATCGTCCGACCTCCGGTCCGACAGCCGTGACCGTACCGGCGAAGTCGCTTCCGAGGACGTGTGGGAACTCCAGCGGGACCGAGTCCTTGAACGCCCCGCTCACGATCCTGAGGTCGGCCGGGTTGAGCCCGGCCGCCGCGATCCTGACCTGGATCTGGCCGGCGCCCGGCAGCGGGACCGGCACGTCCGCCACCTCCAGGACCTCCGCCCCGCCATAACCCCTCGCCACCAGTGCCTTCATGGGAACCTCCGATAACCGGACCGCTTGGTCAGGTTAAGCATAATATGACCGGGCGGTCCGGTTACGGTAGGCTCCTGGTGTGGCGAACATGCGGGCGGACGCGGTGCGTAACAGGCGGCTGCTGCTGGACGCGGCGGCGGCCGAGTTCGCGGAGCACGGCATGGACGTCTCGATCGCGCGCATCGCGGCGCGGGCGGGCATCGGCAAGGGCACGGTGTTCCGGCACTTCGCGACCAAGGAGCAGCTCATGGCCGCGATACTCAGCGACCAGCTCGACGCGCTGGTGGCGAGGGGTGAGGCCCTGTTCGAGTGCGCCGACCCCGGTGAGGCGGTGCTGGACTTCATGGCCGCCGGGGTCGAGCTGCGGTCGTTCTGCGTGGCGTTCACCGCGGAAATGCGCGAGGAGCCGCAGGTCAGGGCCGCGAGCGAGCGGCTGGTCGCGGTCGCGGAGTCGCTC
>NZ_JBFAMX010000497.1:0-7710 GCF_040659615.1 Nonomuraea sp. NPDC049784 | reverse complement strand
GCACGATCGCCGGCCGCGTGCAGCACCTTGACCGCGACCCGGCTGCCGTCAGCGTCGTAAGCGTCGTACACGACGCCCTGCCCGCCCGAACCGAGCCGCCCTGCCAGCCAGTAACTCCCGATGCGCTGGGGATCCCCCGCGCTCAGCGCTTCCATGGCGGGTTAGATGTCCTTTTCTTCGCGGAGGTTGTCACAGTAAGGGAGCCTGGCCCCGCCGTCCTCGCATGACCCAGAGAATCAACGTCGCGAAGAACATCCCCGAGGCATACGACCACGACCAGTAGCGGCGGCGAGGCGGCGCTGCTCAGCTGTATGCGAACAGGTCCTGCCGAATGCCGAACGCCTTGAAGAGGTAGTCGCGTGATGCTTCGAGTTCGTGTCGGAGACGGCCGAGGTCCGCGCTGAGCAGGCATCCCTGCCACTTGCGGACCATGCCGGCGACGATCACGGTCTCGACGTTGCTGCGGTCCATCAGCGAGACGACCGCCCCTGGCACGCTGTTGAGCGGGGCCACGTTGAGCGCGGTGGCGTTGAGCAGGACGATGTCGGCCTGTTTGCCGCGTGTGAGCGTGCCGGTCTTGCCGTCGAGCCCAGGGTGCTTGGCGCCGTCGATGGTCGCGTAGCGCCCCCGCCGAGGATTGCCACGTCGGTGGGCACCCGCAGGCCGCGCGCTGGATCATCTCCTGCAGCGCTCCGAGTTGTCCGCGCCTGGACGAGTCGCTGGAGTCCATCCTGCGGGAGCGGCTGAACGCGCCCGTGCGTATGGGGTACGAGCTCGCCGTGATTTCCCCACTCTCCCGAGCGGAAGTGGGTCACTAGGTAAGTGAGGTGCACGTTCATCCGGGTGAGAACAGCGTTAGCACCTGTCTCAGGACAAGGTCTGCTGCAAGAAGTAGACGATCAGTGAGGCCAGGATGCCCAGGACGTACTGCAGGATTGCCGCCGTCCTGATCGGCAGCGTGCGCAGCGTGGCGAAGTAGGCGTACGCCTTGAGGTCCTCCTCGGACCTGCCCACGCGGGCGAGCGCATCGGACGAACTGCCGGCCGATGCCATCAGCGGCGAGATCACCTCGTCAAGGTGGCGGCGCACCATCCGGGACAATGTCACGTACGGCTGGACGCCCACGTACAGGGCGATCGCGGCGGCCAGCACCGGGAAGCCGAGCAGGAAGGCGTAGAGGTAGGGGCCGGGGTTCTGGGCGGCCAGTACGATCGCAGCGGCCTCGATGCTGACGACGCCCAGCGCCATGGCCGCCGAGACCAGCACGTAGCAGTGGCACAGCCGCACGATCGCGAACGTGCCGGCGGGGTCGATCCACGCAAGGCGGAGTCGGGTGTACGTGCGCAGGCGCAGCGGCGGCAGGTCGGCCACCGTGATGAGCCAGTAGAGCGTGTTGCCGCCGAGGAAACCCATCCAGCAGTTGTGCAGATAGACGGCCGCGTTCGGCTCGACGACGTCGCCGGGTTGCACTGCGGTGAGCGCCAGCATCACCGCCGAGGCGGCGGCGCCGGCGAACGCAGACAGGAGCTGGGTGGGCGCTCTCATCCGCCGTCGGAGCCAGCCGATCAGCTGATCCCTCTCCGGTGAGTCGGCGATGAGGTCGCTGAACGGGGCGACGAGTTTCCCGGCATGCCTCCAGGCGCTCCAGGCGAGAGTGAGCATGGCCACGCAGACGACCGTCGTCGACATGACGTACAGGGTGCTCCGCACGTTGTCGAAGGCCTGGTCGGGCGCCACGAACATGAGCGCGAGATCGGCGAGGTAGGGCCAGGAGGCCATCGCCAGCACGGACACGCTCGCGGTGAACCAGTTGGCCCGGGCGCCGGGCAGGAGCGCCGCCACACGCCGGGCGAGAGACACGATCACGGCTCGGCGGTAGCCCTGTTCCAGGGTCTCGGCGAGGCGATCGGCAAAGCCGGGAACGGCCCCGTCGGCCCGATCGGCTAGAACCGGGCTTTCCATCATCTCACCGGCCATGTCACGCCCTAAGGTAGGAAGCTACCGTGATCACTGCGCTCTCCAGCAGCACGCGCCGGCGGCCAGGGCCTTGCGGATGGATATCCTCATGACTCTTCTGGGAATTCCGGAAACGATCTACTGACGAGTCGTAGCCTTCCCCACGCCGGTGACCGTTCGACAGTCCATTCGGTGCTCATTTCCTGCCCACGCACCGGTCGCACGGAGCACAGGCAGCACCGTCGCCCGTTCGCATCGGGCAGGGCGGACCAGCCGCCAAAGGGCGGCGAACTCCGGACTGTGTTCCAGCATCGAACCGAGCACCTCTCATACGCGTGGATGGTGCGGATCCTGCCCGTGCAGCAGTCGGAAGCGGGCCACCGTGTTGACCGCGGCGGCCTGCCAGGCACGTCGCGTCCATGGAGCTACGCCCTGCCCGAGAGAGTGACCTGGGCGACTTCGCAGCCGGCACGCCGCTCGACCTGCCGGACGCGCCCGCTTCGACCCGGACACACCCGCCCCGGTGCGGTTCCTATCCAGAACCGACCCGAGCGCGGCATACAGCGGGTGCTCTTTGTCCTGGAAATGGACAGCGAATGGCCTGGGAACTGGTCAGGCGAAGAGCCGACACTCGGCAGGCTGGTCCTGCGACGGCGAACACCGTGCCGCTAGCGGTGCTGTCTCCGTGCCACTGAGGAAGGCTGATCGATCGTGAGTGAACGCGTGCGCGTGGGTGTGCTGGCGGGTGGGCCGTCCGCTGAGCATGAGGTGTCGCTGCAGTCGGCGCGGGCCGTGCTCGATGCTCTGCCGAGGGATGTGTACGAGCCCGTCGCCGTCATCATCGATCGGCGGGGCAGGTGGCCGGTGGAGCTGCGACGGGATCTGGTGGACGTGGTCTTCCCTGTGCTGCATGGGCCGTTCGGTGAGGACGGCGTCGTTCAGGGGCATCTGGAGGCGCTGGGCCTCCCGTACGTGGGCTGCGGCGTCCTGGCCTCGGCCGTGGGCATGGACAAGGTCGCGATGCGGCGCATGTTCCTGGCGGAGGACATTCCCCTCACCCCGCATGTGTGGTTCACCGAGTACGAATGGCGCGCCACCACCGACCACTGGGGTCTGGTGAAGTCGCTCGACTGGCCGATGTATGTCAAGCCGGCCAACATGGGCTCCTCCATCGGCATCTCGCGGGTCACCTCCATGCAGGAGCTGCGTACGGGTGTGGAGCTGGCGCTGGCTTACGACCGGGTGGTCGTCGTTGAGCAGGGCGTGAGCGCGCGGGAGCTCATCTGCGGTGTGCTCGGTGGCTATGACGTGCCGGAGGTTTCGGTGCCGGGCGAGCTCATCGTGCCCGGCGCGTGGCTTGACTATGAGGCCAAGTACCTCAGCCGGGCCGAGATCGCCACGATCCCTGCCGTGCTGCCGGAACGGGTGGCCGAGGAGGTGCGTGAGCTGGCCCTGCGCGCCTTCCGGGCGATCGGTGGCTACGGCCTGGCCCGTGTCGACTTCCTCTATGAGCAGGACACGGGACGCCTGTATGTGCTGGAGATCAACACCATGCCCGGTTTCACTTCCCGTTCCGTCTACGCCAGGGCCTGGGCGGCAAGCGGTGTCCCGTACCCGGACCTGCTGGGCCGCCTGATCGACCTCGCGTTCGCCAGGAGCGGCTCGTGATCCCCATGACGCTGAACGAGATCGCGCAGGTCGTCGGCGCACGCCTGTGTGACGTGCGCGACCCGCAGGCGCTGGTGACGGCGCCCTCGGCGGTCGACTCCCGCGAGGTGGTGCCCGGCGGTCTGTTCGCCGCGACGGTGGGCGACCGCGTTGACGGTCACGACTACGCGGCCGGTGCGATCGTGGGCGGCGCCGTCGCCGTGCTGGCCTCCAGGCCCGCCGGGGTGCCCGCCCTCGTGGTCGAGGACGTCCAGCTCGCGCTCGGCCTGCTGGCCAGGCATGTGCTCGCACGCCTCAGCCCGACTGTGATCGGCCTGACCGGCTCCGTGGGCAAGACCACGACCAAGGATCTGCTGGCCCAGGTGCTCGAACGGCACGCGCCGACGGTCGCCACCGACAGGTCGTTCAACAACGAGCTCGGGTTGCCGCTCACGGTGCTGCGTGCCGATGCCACCACCCGATACCTGGTGCTGGAGATGGGTGCGGGCCGCAAGGGCGACCTGACGTATCTGACCGGGCTGGCACCGCCCCAGGTCGGGCTGGTGCTCAATGTCGGCACCGCACATGTGGAGCGGATGGGAGGCGGGCTCGCTGACGTGGCCGAGGCCAAAGGCGAGCTGGTCGAGGCGCTTGCGGCGGACGGGTTCGCCCTGCTCAACGCCGACGACCCGTACACCGTGGGCATGGTCGGCCGTACCAGGGCCCCGATCCTGTTGTACGGCAGGTCGGCGAAGGCGGCGGTGCGAGCCGAAGACGTGCGGATGGACGAGCGGGCGCGAACCGCGTTCGAGCTGGTGACGCCCTCCGGCCGCGCCCCGGTCGCGCTCGACCTCGTAGGCGAGCACCAGGTGAGCAACGCCCTGGCCGCCGCCGCCGTCGCCACCGCACTCGGCCTGGGCGTCGCCGAGATCGCCGATGGGCTGAACGCCGCACGGCGGCGCTCCGCGGGCCGGCTGGAGATCGTCGAACGACCTGACGGCATCACCATCGTCAACGACGCCTACAACGCCAACCCCGAATCCATGCGGGCCGGGCTGCGAGCGGCCAAGGCCCTGGCCGGCACCCGTCGTACCGTCGCCGTGCTCGGCGCGATGGGCCAGCAGGCGCACGCCTCCCGCGCCCGGCACGCCGAGATCGGCCGGCTCGTCGCCGACCTCCGCTTCGACATGCTGATCGCGGTCGGAGCAGGGGATGCGCTCGCGATGGCGGAGGCAGCGCAGTCCTCGAACCAGGGCGTGGCCGTCCATACCGTCGAGGACGTGGACGGCGCCCTCAGGCTGGCCACCGCGCTGCTCGAACCGGGAGACGTGGTGTTCGTCAAGGCCTCCAGCGAGATCGGGCTCGGTGCCTGCGCCCGTGCGCTGGCCGGCGCCTGACCGTTGGCGCCTCGCCGAGGGGCCGAGCCGATCGGCCAAGTCCATGCTGATGCCCTGCCTGGCCGGACTCGACCAGGCCAGTGGCGGCACCGTCACCGTGGCCGGCACCGACCAGCCTGCCGGCACAAGCTAGCGAAACGGAGTTCCATGCGCGCTATCGGTCTCATCGGCGGGTTGAGCTGGGAATCGACGGTGATCTACTACCAGATCATCAACCAGCGGGTACGCGAGCGACTCGGCGGCAGCCACTCCGCCAACAGTCTCATCTGGTCGGTCGACTACACGACCGTCGAGGACCTCATCTTCGCCGACCGCTGGGACGAGGTGAGCACGCTGCTGGCCGGTGCGGGCAGGAAACTGGAGGATCTCGGCGCCGAGGTCCTGCTCGTCTGCAGCAACACCTTCAGCCGGGTGAGCGACGACGTGGCGCGGACGGCGAGCGTGCCCGTGCTGCACATCGCCGACGCCGTGGGCGCAGAGGTCCGCGCCAGGGGGATGCGCAAGGTCGGCCTGCTGGGCACCAGCTTCACCATGGAGCAGCCCTTCTACCGGGATCGGCTGGCCGCCCACGGCTTCGAGGTGGTCGTCCCGCGGCGTGAGCAGCGGGAACTGGTCCATCGTGTGATCTTCGACGAGCTGGTGCGCGGGGTGATCCGGGAATCGTCCAGGGACGCGTACGCCCGGATAGTCGCCGATCTCGCGGACGACGGCGCCGAAGGCGTCATCCTCGGCTGCACGGAGATCGAGCTCCTGATCGGTGAGAAGGACACCGCCATCCCGGTGCTGCCGAGCGCTCGGCTGCACGCGGAGGCGGCGGCCGGCTTCGCGCTGGCCGACTGACGACACGTTCACGACGCGTTGGTGCCGTACAGCTCCCGGTGCCACAGGTCGGCGCAGATGCGTTCGATGCCAGCCGTCAGGTGGCGGCGGTAGGTGGTGAAAGGCAGGCCGAGTTGTTCGGCGGCCAGTTCCTGGGTGGGCGTGCCGTGCAGGAACGTGACGGACAGCGCCCGGTGGAGCTTGACCGAGCGCGGATCCTCGCGCAGGTCGTCGATCGCCTGGCGGAGCAGGTCACCCAGTGCCGTGGTCGGGTCCCGCCCGGCCGGGTCCTGCCTGGCCCGCTCGGCGATCAGCCGGGTGCGCGTCAGCGGGGATGTGGCCAGCGCGCCTGGCCGTGTCAGCTGGCGCAGCGCCTTGCGGACCGCCTCGGCGAACTCGGTCTGGGACAGCACCGCCAGTCCCGCCGTCGCGGCATCCGGGCCGTCGGCAGAACCGGCTACGAGTTGCTGGTTCATCTGCTCCAGCCACGCCTGCGCCGGGACCGCGCGCCAGTCATGAACGAACAGAGTGTAGGCGTCGTCCCCCAGCCGCGGCTGCTCGCAGATCTCACGCATCCCGTAATGCCGTAACCGCTCCACCCACGCGTGGTCCGGCCGCCGTATCGCGATATATGACCATGCCATCCGCTCAGCCCGCAGACAATTGCCGATCATTCGCCACTGGATCAAATCCATCACCGGCGAATTCCTGCGATACTGCGGCAGCGCCCATAGCCGGCTGACCGCCAGATGTTCACCGGCGCGCAACGGCGTGGTGGCGCGCGCATGCGCCCACGCCGCGGCCACGATGGGATCGGCCGCCAGCTCTTCCTCATCGAGCTCGGCCAGACGCAGCCACGTGGAGAAAGCCACGGGCTCGCCGGTTTCGGTCCGTCGATACAGGCGGAACGCCTCCGGCTGACGTTCGGCCCAGAAGGCGGCGCGGGCAGCGGAGGCCGCGCCCTCCGCTGCCGTCGCCACCCGGACCAGCGTGCCGACGTCCTCCTGGCCCAGCAGCTCTTCCTGGAACTCGCCCTCGTCGCGGCAGCGGTGGAAATCGGTCAGTGCCCCGTTGCCGCGATGCAGGTAGAGCAGTGCCGCCACCGCGCTGAGCACGTCCGCATCGCTCGCCGTGCGCACCTTGTCCGCCAGATGCGCATGAATGCGGTCGTGCATCACCGCATACCCCTCGGGATCCCGCCAGCGCAGGTCCGCCTCCAGCAGCTCCCGCACCACGTCATGCGGAAAGAGCCCGAGACTGCACGACTCCACGAACGGCAGCCGCCGCAACCACCTGAACAACGTCCCGGCGTCCTGCGGCAAGGCCGCCCGCAGCAGAGCCTCCGTCGTCATGTGCGCATGCGCGCAGATCTCCAGAGCATGCCGATGCGCCGCCGACGGCAGCTCGCCCACCAGCTGATCCAGCAACGTGGCCACCACGTCCTGATTCGGCATCCACCGCCTGCTGGCCGCGCCGTCCTTCACCGCCACGGCCGCCCCCAGCAACAACGCCAGCGGATGACCACCGGCAAACGCCAGCAGCGGCTCGCGCAACTCGGCCGGCACCCCGCAGGAGTCCATCAGGGCCTGCGCGTCTTCGGCCGGCAGGTCCCGCAGCGCCAGCACCTCCAACGCCCCCGCCCATCCCGGATCGGCCTGCCACCGCATGTCCGGCGGGTATCGCCCCGCGATCACCACCAGCGCCCCCATGGGCACCCGCGGCAGGAACCGGTCGCGCAGCCATCCCTCCAAGCCCTGAATGCGTTCGAAGTTGTCGACCAGCAGCACCGCGTCCGCATCACGGAACACCAACTCGGCCTCGGCCCCGAACGCCGCCGGTGACGGCTCCAACGTGCGCCCGTCCACCGCCGACACCGACCGCCCCGCCACCG
>NZ_JBFAMX010000496.1:0-7739 GCF_040659615.1 Nonomuraea sp. NPDC049784 | reverse complement strand
CGCGTCCCGGCGCGCTACACGTCCGCGTCACCGGCACGCTCACCTACGGCCGCCTGCGGGTCCGGGACTCGCGCAGGCGGTCATGAGCCGCTCCCCGATCCGCACGTACGAGCGGCTCCCGGCCCTACCGCGCAACGGCTGTCAGACTGCCCGGGCGATGCAGATGCGTGCGTTCAGTCGCGGCCCTGCCTCGTAGAACATGTACTCCACACCGTCCTGGGTGCCGAACGACGGCGCCGCCACCCTGCCGTTGTCCGAGGGAATCGGGGAGTGGAAGACGCCGAGGTGCGTCTCCCTGTCGAACGCGTTGCCGACCTCGGTGATCCGCATCCTGCCGTCGGATCAATGGGTGGGGAGTGTCCACGTCGACTCCTTCACGCTGCGTCGCGGTGCGGATTCACACGCTCTCCCAGCGGAATGCCGCGTCAAGATGCTAATGCGAATTACCTCGGGGAAATCCACTCTTGACAGCACGGGGCGCCGTGCGAAAGATAAGGCCCTACCAAGTTGCTAATGCGCATTGCCGAATCATGGGAGAACACAGACGGTGACTGGCCCGGGCCGACGCCTCACGCAGCAGGACATCGCCAAGATGGCCGGCGTGAGCCAGACGACGGTGTCGCTCGTGCTCAACAAGCGCGGCGACGCCGAGGTGCGGATCGCCCCCGAGACTCGCGAAAGGGTCCTGCGGGTGATCAGGGAGACCGGCTATGTGGCCGATCCCGCCGCGCGGCGGCTCGCCGACGGCCGCAACCGCATCGTCGGCGTGTTCACCTACGAGGCGGTCTTCCCCGCCGAGAGCGCCGACTTCTACCACCCGTTCCTGGTTGGCATCGAGGAGTGCGCCGAGGAGATCGGCTGCGACCTGCTGCTGTTCACCAGCGCCAGGGCGGTCTCGGGGGCGCGACGGCAAATCTTCAACGAGGAGAGCCGCGTGCGGCTGGCCGACGGCTGCCTGCTGCTCGGCCGTACGGTCGACCGTGACGACCTGGCCCGGCTGCTGGCGGAGGGGATCCCGTTCGTCTCCGTCGGCCGTCGCGACGACGCGGGCGGGCCGGTGCCGTACGTGGGGGCCGACTACCCGCCGGCGGTCCGGGGACTGGTCGAGCGGGCGGTGGCCCTCGGCCATCGGCGTCTGGCCTACGTCGGGGCGGGCACGGGCGGCGAGTCCAGGTCCGACCGCCTGCGCGGGTTCCACGAGGGTGTGGCGGCGAGCGGCGCCGACGGCCGTCACCTCCCGCCCGAGGCATCCCTGGAGGACCTGGTCGCGGCCGGGGTGACGGCGGTCTTCGTCGAGGAGTACGCCGACTGCGTCGCGCTCGCCAGAGCGGCCTCGGAGCGCGGCATGGAGATCCCCCGCGACCTGTCCATCCTCACCCTGGGCGCGTTCACCCGGCCCGTCCAGGCCGACACCGACTTCACGGGATTCCGCATCCCCAGGCGCGAGATGGGCCACAGAGCCGTACAACTGCTGGCCGGAGTGCTGGAGACCGGCGGGAGCCCACAAGAACTGCTCCCTTGCGAGCTGATCGCCGGCAGCACGCTGGCTCCGGCACCCGGAATGTGACAGGAGATTTCCACTTGGTTGAGATATCGGCAGACGCGGCCATCGTCGGCGGCGGGCTGGGCGGCGTCGCCGCCGCGCTGGCCCTGCTGCGGGCCGGCCGCACGGTGGTCCTCACGGAGGAACATGACTGGCTCGGCGGCCAGCTCACCAGTCAGGCCGTCCCGCCCGACGAGCACTCCTGGGTGGAGCGGTTCGGTGTCACGGCGAGCTACCGGGCCCTGCGCGAAGGCATCCGGCGCTACTACCGCGACCACTACCCGCTCACCGAACGGGCGCGGGCGCAGCGGGAGTTCAACCCGGGAGCCGGTCACGTGAGCCGCCTGTGCCACGAGCCCAGGGTCGCGGTCGCGGTGATCGAGGCGATGCTCGCCCCCTACCGGGGCTCGGGCCGCTTACGGGTGCTGCAGCCGTACCGGCCGGTGGGCGCGGAGGTGGACGGCGACCGCGTCACTTCGGTACGGCTGGCACATCGCGACAATGACGCCGAGCAGGTCGTGCTGCGCGCGCCGTACGTGCTGGACGCCACCGAGACCGGCGAACTGCTGCCCCTGACAGGCACCGAGTACGTCACCGGATTCGAGTCACAGTCCGAAACGGGCGAGCCGAGCGCGCCCGCCGAGGCGCAACCGATGAACATGCAGGCCGTCTCCGTCTGCTTCGCGGTCGACCACGTCGACGGCGACCATACGATCGATCGGCCCGCCTCCTACGACTTCTGGCGGGCATACGAGCCGCCCTTCTGGGGCGACAAGCTGCTGTCGTGGCGGTGCCCGAACCCGCGCACCCTCGCGATCATGGAACGTTCCTTCACCCCCAATCCCGACGACGATCCCCAGCTCGTCGAGGCCGACCAGCGCGTCAACCCGGGCGACGCCAACCTGTGGACCTTCCGCAGGATCGCCGCGCGCTGCAACTTCACGCAGGGCGCCTACGCCAGCGACATCACCCTCGTCAACTGGCCGATGATCGACTACCTGGAGGGGCCGGTCATCGACGTGCCGGACGCCGACCGGCACGTGGCGGCCGCCCGCGAGCTGTCCCTGTCGGTGCTGTACTGGCTGCAGACCGAGGCCCCCCGCCACGACGGCGGCACCGGATACCCGGGCCTGCGGCTGCGCGGCGACGTCACCGGCGGCGCCGACGGGCTCGCCCAGGCCCCCTACATCCGCGAGTCCCGGCGCGTCCGGGCCCTGACCACCGTCACCGAACAGGACCTGTCCGTGGCGGTACGCGGCGACAAGGGCGCCGTCTCCTATCACGACTCCGTGGGCGTGGGCATGTACCGCATCGACCTGCACCCGTCGACCGGCGGCGACAACTACATCGACGTCGCCTGCTCCCCGTTCGAGATCCCCCTCGGGGCGCTGATCCCGCAGCGGATGACCAACCTGCTGCCCGCCTCCAAGAACATCGGCACCACCCACATCACCAACGGCGCCTACCGCCTGCATCCGGTGGAGTGGAACGTCGGCGAGGCAGCCGGCGCGCTCGCCGCCTTCTGCCTGGACCACGCCACCACCCCGCACGCCGTGCGCGCGGACGGACGGCTCCTGGCCGACTTCCAGCACCGGCTCGGCCGCGACGGCGTGGAGCTGCGCTGGCCCGACGTCACCGGTTACTGACGCCGTCATCGACGCCAGAAGGAGAAACCCCATGAAAGCACCCGGGAAGCTGGCGGCCCTCTCGCTGACCGCCCTCCTCGTGGCCACCGCCTGCGGCGACGGCGGCACCGCGCCGGCCGCGCAGGGCCCGCAGCCGCTGCGCATGTCGATCTGGACCTCCAACGAGGCCCACCTGAAGCTGTTCAAGGAGATCGCCGCCGAGTACCGCAAGTCCCACCCGCAGGTCGGTGAGATCACCTTCGACCCCATCCCGTTCGAGAACTACACGACCACGCTGACCACGCAGATCGCCGGCGGCAACGCCCCCGACCTGGCGTGGATCCTGGAGAACTCCGCCCCGGACTTCGTCGGCTCCGGCGCCCTCGTCCCGCTCAAGAGCAAGATCGAGAACGCGGGCGAGCTGGTCCCGGCCGCCACCCGGCTGTGGGAGCGCGACGGAGAGCTGTACGCCTACCCGTTCTCCACCTCGCCCTTCGGCGTCTTCGTCAACACGGACCTGGTCAAGGCCGCGGGCCAGAAGACACCGCGCGAGCTGATGAAGGCCGGCCAGTGGGACTGGGAGCACGCCAACGAGATCAACAAGGCCGTCGCGGCCAAGGGCAAGAACGGCCTGACCATCCTCAACTTCGACTACAAGGCCTGGGACAACCTCGCCACCGTGTGGCAGGGCTGGGGCGCCAAGGCGTGGAGCGACGACGGCAGCACCTGCCAGTTCAACGCGCCCGAGATGGTCGAGGCCATGACGTTCGTGCACAAGGCGATCTTCACCGACAAGTCCATGCCGGGGCCGGGCACCGCCGTCGACTTCTTCTCCGGCGACACCACGATGGCCGTCGCCCAGATCTCCCGCGCCGCCATGCTGAAGGACGCGACGTTCAAGTGGGACCTGGTGCCGCTGCCCGCCGGGCCCAAGGGCAAGTACGCGGTCATCGGCCAGGCCGGGATCGGCGTGCTGAAGAAGTCGCCGAGGGCCGAGCAGGCCACCGACTTCCTCGCCTACTTCGCCAACGCCGCCAACTCCGCCAAGCTCGCCGCGTACTTCCCACCCGCGCGCGGCTCGCTGCTGACCGCCGACACCATGGCCAAGACCAGCCCCATGCTGAACGGCGACCAGCTCCAGGAGGTGGTGATCGACGGCATCGAGAAGGGCGTGGTCAAGCCCAGCCACAAGGGTCAGGCCGAGCTCGCGCAGACCGCCAGGGCCGCCCTCGACCCGCTGTGGAAGCCGGACGCGGACGTCAAGGCGGTGCTGGACGGCGTGTGCGCGAAGATCCAGCCGCTGCTGGGCGGATGACGTGGCGGCTACGGACCTCGGCGAACGGGTGGCCGTACGCGCCGCCACCCGGCCCCGCCTGTTCTGGACCATCCCCCGGCGCGACGCCCTCGTCGGCTACCTGCTGATTTCGCCGCAGCTCGTGGGCAGCGTCCTGTTCGTCCTGCTGCCGCTCGGCCTGGTCGTCTACTACAGCCTCCAGGAGTGGAACGTGCTGGCGGGCACGTTCGAGTACGTCGGCGGCGAGAACTACGCCAAGCTGCTCGCCGACCCGAACATGGGGCAGGTGCTGACCGGCACCGCGCTCTTCTCGGCCGGGCTGGTCGTGCTCAACCTCACCCTCGCCCTCGCCCTGGCCATCCTGCTCGACCAGCGGTTGCGCGGCACCACGTTCTTCCGCACGCTGTTCTTCTCGCCGGTGCTGGTGTCGCTGGTCGCCTGGACGATCGTCTGGCAGTTCCTGCTCCAGCAGGACGGCGGCGTAAACGGCCTGCTCGGCGTGGCGGGCATCGACGGGCCCAACTGGCTGCGCGGCGAGACCACCGCCCTGCTGTCGGTCATCGTGGTCCAGGTCGTCAAGAACGTGGGGCTCAACATGGTCCTGTTCCTGGCGGCGCTCCAGGGCGTGCCCCGCCAGCTGTACGAGGCCGCGCAGCTCGACGGCGCCGGCGCCTGGACCCGGTTCCGGCGCATCACGGTGCCGCAGATCAGCCCGACGATCCTGCTCACCTCGATCATCACCGTGGTCGGGTCGCTGCAGGTGTTCGCCCAGATCGCCGTGCTCACCCAGGGCGGGCCCGGCATGTCCACCACGGTCCTCGTCTACTACCTGTACCAGCAGGCCTTCCAGTTCCGGCACCTCGGCTACGGCGCCACCCTGTCGGTCCTGCTGTTCCTGATCGTCGCGGCGCTGACACTTCTGCAGTGGCGGCTGCGCCGGAAGTGGGTCTTCCATGAGTCGTAGGGTCAAGCTCGCGCTGTACGCGCTGCTGTGCGTGTTGTGCGTGCCGTTCGTGTTCCCGACCTGGTGGATGGTCACCTCGTCGGTGAAGCCGATCAGCGACATCTTCGCCTTCCCGCCCGCGCTGGTGCCCTCCCGGTTCGACTTCTCCACCTACAGCCGGGTCTTCGAGCTGCAGCCGTTCGGGCAGCAGTACCTCAACAGCCTCTACATCGCGGCGGTGGTGACCGCCGGCACGATGGCGGTGGCCGCGATGGCCGGCTACGCCTTCGCCCGCATCCGCTTCCCCGGCCAGAACGTGCTCTTCCTGGTCGTGCTCGTCGGCCTGCTGATCCCCAGCGAGGTGACGATCGTCCCGCTGTTCCAGATGTTCCACACGGCGGGGATGACCGACACGCACTGGCCGCTGATCCTGGTGCCGATCCTGGGCGCGCCCAGCGTGCTGGCGACGTTCATCATGCGGCAGTTCTTCATCACGCTGCCCGGCGAGCTGGAGGAGGCCGCCAGGGTCGACGGGCTCGGCCGCTTCGGCACCTTCTGCCGGGTGGCGTTGCCGCTGGCCAGGCCCGCGCTCGGCGCCGTCGCCATCTTCACGTTCCTGCACTCGTGGAACCTCTACCTCGAACCCATCGTGTTCCTGTCCACCCCGTCGAAGTTCACCCTGCCGCAGGCCCTCACCCAGTTCGTCGACGCCTACGGCTCGCCCCTGTGGAACGTGCAGCTCTCGGCCGCCACGATGACCGCCCTGCCCATCCTGGTCGTCTTCGTGCTGGCCCAGCGGCAGTTCATCGAGGGGCTCGCGCACACCGGTCTGAAAGGCTGACCATGCTCTCCCGCCGCACCCTCCTCCGCGCCGCCGCCCTGCTCCCGGCCGTCCCCGTGCTCGCGCCCGGCACCGCCTCCGCCGCCGTCCCCGACCTGCCACCGCCGCCCGCTCTGGACCGCACGTTGTTCGCCCCCCACGAGCAGCGTTTCGCGCCGTACCTGGCCACCCTCGCGCCCATGGTCAACGACATGGACGACACCGGCTTCTTCGCCGGCGGCTGGTGGCGCTCGCCGGCGGCGCCGTACAACGCCCGCGTGCAGGAGCACGTCTTCACGCTGGCCTGGTTCTACGCCAACGCCCGCCCGTGGAACCCGTACGCCGGGGACGCGAACCTGCTGGCCGCGCTCGACGCGGCGCTCGGCCACTACCTGTCGCTCCAGCACGCCGACGGCTCCTTCCCCGAGTACAACCGCAACGAGCACGGCCTGGCCCCCACCGGATTCGGCATCGGCTACCTCGCCAAGACCCTGCGGATCCTGCGCGAGGCCGGGGCGCTGCCCACCCGGCAGTCCCAGCTCAGCGCCGCCTTACGGACGGCGATGACGTGGTTCCTCGACCCCGCCAACCGCACCGTCTGGCAGGAGCCACTCAACTACGCCAACCAGACCTCCTCCGGACTGGCCGGGGCCACGCACGCGCTCAGGCTCGACCCGGATCCCGCGCTCGCCGAGAGCCTGAGGGAGGCGTTCGCCAGGATCGCCGCGACCGGCGTGAGCCCCGCCGGCTTCTTCCACGAGGAGGGCGGCCACGACATGAACTACAACTTCGAGGTCATGCTGCCCGAGCTGGCCGACGCCTACCTCCACAACCCGGACCCGCACCTGGTGGACATGGCCCGCAAGTTCACCGGGTTCCTGTCCTACAATCTGCTGCGCGAGCCCGACGGCGCCGGGTACATGGTCAACGTCGCGCCGTCCACCCGCACCAGCGCGCGCTGGTACGACGAGGTCAGGCCCGATCCCGACAGGACCGCGCTCAACTGGACGTTCACCCGCCAGGTGCCGCTGCTGTCGGCGTTCATGACCGCCAGCGAGGACCTGGCCGAGGCCCGCACCGCCTGGGCCGCGTCCACCGAGCCGGTGACACCGTTCGCCAAGCAGGACACCTCACCGCGCATCCTCACCCACGGCCTGTACGGCGAGCGCTTCCCCACCCGGCAGCAGCGGGCCGCCGCCATCGCGGACCTGCCCTACCTGCGCTCGCACGACTTCGTCGAACTGCGCAGGGACCGCGGCCAGGACTTCCTGTACGTCCGCAAGCCCGGCCTGTACCTGGGCGGCTACTTCGGCAACCGCGCCTCCCGCGGCCGCACCGGCCTGACCTTCCTGTGGCATCCCGAGGCCGGCACGATCATCTGCGGGCTCAACGACAACAACTACGCCTGCTGGTCCACCGTCTTCCCCGGCCAGGCGCCCGACTCCAACGGCACCCTCCCAGCCGCCTACTTCCGCGGCGCCCCCGGTGGCAGCGAGTGGACCGGCGGCCGGGCC
>NZ_JBFAMX010000495.1:0-7775 GCF_040659615.1 Nonomuraea sp. NPDC049784 | reverse complement strand
AGGCCAGGCGAAGGCGCACGGCGGATCATCCTGCCGCACCCGCTTCCGTCTGCCGGGTGGCCGGAGCTCGCGTACGCTACGCGAAGCCCTTGCAGAGCCGTGACCTGGGCGGATGCAATTATCGGCAGGCGCAATGCCGTCGCCGTTCCTCTGCGTCCCTGGAGGTTCCACAAACCTGGATGTATCGGACTTGAGCCACCAAGACCACGCGGTTCGGCACATCGGGGTGGCAGGAGCGCACGGCGTACTGGCTCCTGGCGTCCTCCTCGGAGGTGTCGCCGTGCGCGAGTGGCGTCAACCAGCCGAACAACCTCGGCCGCCGACCACCTCGACTGCCGCGGCTACGAGATCGTCGACGACGGTGCAGGCGGGCGCGTCGCCCCAGGCTCGCTCGGTGGCCCGCCCGTCGCCGGTGCGTACGAGAATCGGCCGGACGCCGGCGGCCTGTGCGGCCGCTATGTCCGATGGCCGGTCGCCGATCAGGTAGCTCCTGGACAGGTCGAGGTTCAGCTCGGCGGCCGCGCGTTCGATCATGGCCGGGCTGGGCTTCGGCGCGTCACCCACGTTGTACCGATCGGAGATCGCCTGTTCCCCGGCCACCGGACTGCTGTAGATCGCGTCGACGGTGACGCCTTCGTCGGCCAGCAGCTCGGACATTCGATCATGCACCTCCTCCAGGGTTCCCGGCTCCGCGTAGCCGAGGCCGACGCAGGACTGGTTCGTCACGACGATCAAGGCGTAACCGTGATCGCGCAGAAGCCGGAGCGCGGGTGCCGCGGCCGGCAGCAGGTGCATCGCCTCTGGACCGTGTCTATAGGTGGGAAGCGTGTTTATGCACCCGTCTCGATCGAGGAACACCGCCTTCCGGGCGGGTGTGTCACCCGCGAGCTCGACCTGTGTGTGCCGGACGGCGTCGGCTCGATCGCCGTCGAGCGCGATGTCGAAGATCCGGTAGGGGTGGGGATGCTCGACAAGTGCCGGCGTGACGCTGAAGGTGGTTGATCCGATCGTGGTCGGCTCGGCCCCCGGGTGATAGTGCCCGGACAGGGACAGGACGACCCGGCCGGAGTCGCTGGTCCGCCGCTGGAGCTCTTCACCTTCCGCGTAGGTGTGCGGATAGCCCTCGTCCGAGCGTGGCGTGATGACGAAGTGCTGCAGATGGACCTGCGGACGTATGCCTGGGTCGAGCAACGACGAGTCGAACCTCTCCCGTTCGGTCAGCGTGCGACGAGGCACGTTGCCGGTCGACTCGCGATCCCAGAAGCTGACGACGCGCAGATTCCCGACGTCGCGGACGAACGGCCCGGATCCCAGTTCCTCGGCGTGGACGCGATAGCTGTCGTGATTGCCGGGAACGGCGATCCACTCGATGCCGCAATCGTCCAGCATCTGTCGCACGAGGCGATAGTCCGCTCGAACCCGCTGCCAGACCAGCGCGTCGCGGGCGGCGTCACGTTCGGGATCGAAGAGGTATCCCGGCACGTCCACCACGTCACCGGTGATCACGATCAGATGGGCGCCACGACGGCGGGCGTCGTCGAGCGCGCCTGCCAACAGCTCGGGAGCCGTACGGCTCCGCCGCACCGGCAGCGTGGAGTGTCCAGGGATATGGCTTCGAAGGTGTATGTCGGTGATGTGGGCGATGCGCATCGGGGATGCTTCTCCTGTCGTGCCGGCGCGCGACTCGAACAGCCTGCGTCTGTCGCGTGACGTCGGTCGACACCGGCTGGTGCTGTGAGGAAACGTCTGATCGGTGAGAGCGAGCCGGTGAGATCACTCAGCCGGCCGGGCCGTTGACTTCCGAATCTTGAGCTCGACGGGAAGCTCCCGATGAGGTCTGTCGATCTCATCCCCGTTCAGGGCTTCGATCAGCATCGTCGCCGCCTGCCGTCCGATCTCGAACCGGTCGACGGCGATCGTCGTCAGCGCAGGGCCGAGCAGGTGCGAGGTCGGAAGGTCGTCGTGACCGACGACGCTGAGATCATGGGGAATACGGAGTCCGGTTTCGGTCGCGGCGTCGTAGACGTAGTGGGCGAGCAGGTCGCTGTCGGTGATGACGGCGGTCGGGCGTTCGTCCTTGGAGAGCGCGCGGGCCACTCGCTCGACCGTTTCTTCGGCAGTGCTGCCGGAGATGACCCGCGACGCAAGCCCCGCGGCCCTCATCATCCGGCGGAACAGGGACACCCGTTCCGATGCCGACGACAGCCCCGGGTTGGTGAGCAGACCGATCCGGCGATGCCCGAGTTCGAGAAGATGGTCGAGGGCCGACCGGACCGCCTGAGACGCGTCGCCGCGGATGCTCATCACGCCCGATGACCTTGCGCTGCGCGCCGAGTTGACCAGCACCAACGGACGATCGGATTCACCCTGCCAGGTCGCCAGCACGGCCTCGCCGTCGATCGGCGCGATCGCCAACCCGTCGAGCTGCCGGTTCGTCATGGCCCTGATCATGTTGGTCTCGCGCGACCGGTCGAGATCAGAGGTGCCGACCAGGATCTGATAGCCGCGCTCCTCGGCAGCACCGCTGAAGCCGTCGATCAGGCGCAGGTAGCCGGGGTTGCTCAGGTTCCGGCTGATCAGGCCGAGCATGTTGGAGCGCTCGACCCGGAGCGCGCGTGCGGCGAAGTTCGGGCGGTAGCCCTGCTCCTCGGCAATGGCTCGCACGCGCTCGCGAAGCTCGTCACTCACCCCAGGGCGACCGTTCAGGGCCATGCTGACCGCGGACGGACTGATGCCGATGATCGTCGCCAGCTCTTTGAGTGTCGGACCGCTGGACATCCTCGGCATCAGACGCTCCGGCTCGCCGTCGGCTCGCCATCCTTGACGTAGGAGTGTCCCGCATTGGGTCCCAGCACGGCTTCTATCGTGCCAGTTTGCTCGATGATCGGCAGCGCCGGCGAGCTGAGCGAGTTGCCACTGACGACGGTCGCCGCGATCTCTCCACCGACCGCGGCGTCCAGGTGGACCGCGGGTCCGCTGGTGCAGTTCACCACGTTGCCGTTGATCGCGACGCCGGTCACCTGACGGTCACCGCCGGTCCTGATCCTGATCCCGGCGGCAGTACGGGAGAAAGCGTTCGCGGTGATCGAAACAGCGCTGGTGTTCGTCAGGTTGACCGCCCAGCACGACAGGTCGGTGGCGGTGTTGTTCGCGATCACGACCGAAGTGTGCTGCAGACTCGGATGCCCCGTGTGACAGCCGACGAAGGTCGGATAGCCGGAGCAGAAGTTGTCGATCACACGGATGTGGCTGCTGTGAGTGTTGTCCTCGGCGCCCCAGGCCGTCAACCCCGGTGCGGCCAGGTCGAGGCTGACCGCCTCCGTTTGGTAGGCGTGCGGTTCGCGAGCGATGCCGGTGACGAAGCGACATCCGGAGATCGTCACGTTGTGGGACGAGTTCGTCTCGATGGCGTGCCACTCGGGCATGTTCTGGATCTCGAGATCACGAACCTGAACATCCCTTGCGTGGTTGAACACCATGCCGAAGGACGGCCGGGGATTGTCGAAGCCGTTCACATCCCAGATGCCGCCCTCGACCATGATGTTTCCGGGCCCATCGTGAGCACCGACGGTGCGTTCGGCGCCGTACGGCCCATTGATCAACATCGTCTCGATCGGTCCGGTCCGTACGATGCGCGTCGCGGGCGTGAGCGTCAGACGAGTACCGGCGTGCACCCGCAACGGCGCCTCGCGGAGCCGCCACTCCCCGGGTCCGACGATCACCCGCCCGCCGCCTGACCTGGCCACTTCGTCCAGCGCCTGCTGCAGCTCGCGCTCGTCCTGTGCTCCGCTCCGCCGCACGACCTCGACCACGGCTCGACCTGTCACGTACGCCTCCGTCTTGCCGAGCTGTCATTTACGGCTCGTCCAGCCAGTGTTAACGTGCCCACTGTAACGTTGCAGTTGCCGTCAACTATAACGTTGAAGTCCCCTGGTGGTCGAGACAGAGGACGATGCCGTGACGTCCATTCAGAGGAGGGACACGATGGACCGTGAGGTTGTCGTCACTCGTCCCGACGCGACGCCCCTGATCCGTCCGAACCCGCGGTCGTCCCCACCCTTCGGACGGATTCGACGACTTGCGCATGCACTGCGACGGCACAAGGTGATCTATTTCCTGTTATTGCCTGGCATGCTCTACTTCCTGGCGTTTCACTACGTTCCCTTGGGCGGCGTCTCGATCGCCTTCATGGACTACTCGCCGTTCCTGGGGCTGAGCGGCTCGACGTGGTCCGGGCTGGACAACTTCGCCAAGCTGTTCGACGATCCGGAGTTCGTCAGCACCGTCCGCAACACCCTGATCATTTCGTTCCTGCAGATCGCGTTCGCGTTCCCCGCCCCGATCCTGCTGGCGCTGCTGCTCAACTCGCTGCTAAGCGAGCGGATAAAGCGCCTGGTGCAGACCATCGTGTACCTGCCGCACTTCTTGTCCTGGGTGATCGTGATCGCGGTCTGGCAACAGGTTCTGGGTGGTGCGGGAGCCCTGGCCGATCTGTTCCAGCGGCTTGGGCTCGGCAGCGTCAACGTGATGGCGAACGTTGAGACGTTCAAGATCCTGCTGACCTCACAGGTGATCTGGAAGGACGTGGGGTGGGGAACGATCATCTTCTTCGCCGCCATCGCCTCGATCCCCACCCAGCTGTACGAGTCGGCCGCGGTGGACGGGGCTGGATCCCTGCGACGCACCTGGCACATCACCCTTCCGGGGATCCTGCCAGTGATGGTGCTGCTGCTCATCCTCAGACTGGGCAACGTCCTGTCCGTCGGTTTCGAGCAGATCCTGTTGCAACAGCCCTCCGTCGGAGCCGAAGCGGCGCAGGTGCTGGACACATTCGTCTATTTCCGCGGCGTCCTCGGTGGCGATTGGGGCATCGGCGCGGCCGCCGGCCTGCTCAAGGGCGCCATCGGCACCCTGATGATCGTCGCCGCGAACCGGATAGCTCGCCGCGCCGGCAGCGAAGGACTGTTCTGATGGCATCATCCCTTCGGCCGGCCTGGGTCGAACGGCCGAACCGTGTCGTGACGACGCTCAAGGGCGTCCTGATCGGTCTGATCCTGCTGATCATGATCTACCCATTGGCGTACGTGATCCTGAACTCGTTCGCCGGCCCGGAAGCCACAACGACAGCCGGCCTGGTCCCGAGCGAGTGGAGCCTCTCGTCGTACACCACGATCTTCAAGGGTGGGATCGTGCAGCGGTCGTTGATCGTCTCGATCCTGATCACGCTGGTCGGGACAGCGCTGTCCTTGGCCGTCACCGCAACCCTCGCCTACGCGCTGACCAAGACCCGGCAGGTCCCGGGAATCCGCCTGGCCCTCTATCTGGTCCTGCTGACGATGATCTTCAGTGCGGGCATCATCCCGAACTACCTGGTGGTGAAGGCGTTCGGGCTGCTCGACTCCTACTGGTCGCTGATCATCCCCGTGCTGGCGTCGGCCTTCAACGTGGTGGTGATGCGGAACTTCTTCATGCAGCTGCCGCGGGAGCTCTTTGAGGCCGCGCGCATGGACGGCGCCGGGGAGCTGAGCATTTTCATCAAAATCGTGCTGCCGCTGTCCAAAGCAGTGCTGGCGGTGATCGGCCTGTTCTACGCGGTGTCCTACTGGAACTCGTTCTTCAACGCGATGCTCTACCTCAACGACTCCTCGAAGTGGCCGATTCAGCTGGTGCTGAACTCGTACGTCCTCCAGGGGGCGTCGATGAGCTCGATGAACAACCCCGAGATGTACAACCTGCCCTCCAGCCAATCTGTGCAGATGGCCGTTGTGGTGATGGCCACGGTCCCGATCCTGATCGTCTACCCGTTCCTGCAGAAGTACTTCACCAAGGGTGTGCTGACCGGCGCCATCAAGGGCTGACCACCCGCAGCGCTGCCGCCACCTGTCACCAGTTCACTCCCCTGACCAATCGTTGGGAGTTCAGCATGTCCTCAGAGTTCAAGTTTCCACGCGCCGGAGGCGGCGTCCCCATGATGAGCCGGCGGGCCGCACTCGGCCTCGGGCTCGGCGCCGTCGCCGGGGCAGCCCTGACCGGCTGCGGATCCGGTGGCGCGGCACCGTCCGGCACGAAGAAGGCCGCGGTGCCGCCGCCGACGTACGTCGCACCGCCGGTCTATCCGGGGGCCATCGTTCCGGACGTGCCCGGTGTCCCGACGGCCTACCCCTCGATGCCGAAGAAGCTGACCAAGACCGTCGCCGAGGCACCGGGCCGCGGCGGCACCGTCCGGCACTTCCACCTGACCTGGGGCCCACCGGCGACCCCGCTCGCCGACAACCGGTGGTGGCAGGGACTCAACGAACGTCTCGGCATCGACTTCAAGGTGACGGAGGTGTCGGCAGGCAACTACGACGCGAAGTTCGCCACCATGCTGGCCGGGGGTGATCTTCCCGAGGTCGTCCAGTTGACCTTCTCCGCGGGCTGCCTGAAGGCCATCAAGCAGGGCGCGTTTGCCGATCTGAGCGAGACCCTGTCCGGCGACAAGGTACTGGAGTACCCCAACCTGGCCAACGTCCGTACCGAGCAGTGGCAGGCCTGCACCATCAACGGCGGGTTGTGGGGCATCCCGATCGACGTGCCCGTTGAGCTGCTCGAGTTCCGGTACCGGAAGGACTGGGCGGAGAAACTCGGCTTCGCCAAGCCGCCAGCCGACGCCGACGAGACGGCTGAGCTCCTGGTCGCGATGACGAAGGGAAATCCGGAAGGGTCCAAGAAGACCTGGGGGCTGACGGCGTTTCCAGGGATGGCCCTCGACCTGGCCTACGCCATGTTCGGCGTACCCAACAACTGGAAGTACGAAGGCGGCAAGCTCACCCACGCCTTCGAAACTCCACAGTTCGAGGCGGCGATCGACTGGCTGGTCAAGCTGTGGAAGAACGGCGGCATGCATCCCGACGCGCTGGCGCTGGGCAGTCAGACCGACCGTTACCGGGCCTTCGTCGTGCAAGGCCAGGTCGGCATGGCGGTGGACTCGGCAGCAAATTTCTATCGCCCGAACTCCCAGTACGGCAAGGTGGTCGCCGAGCTGGACGGCGCCTTCGCCGCGTTCGTCCCGCCAGGTCACGACGGGTCGAGCAAGGCGGTCTTCCGGAAGACGGCAGGGGTCTACGGGATCAACGCGATCTCGGCCAAGGTCGCCCAGGACAAGGATCGACTGGCAGAGATCCTCCGGCTGTTCAACTGGAGGCGCGGGCCCGTGGGCAGTGAGGAGTGGTACTACCAGGGGTGGGGCGCCGACGGCGAGTACTTCACCCGTGGGGCCGACGGGGAACCGGTCGCGGTCGAGGGCACCAACCTCGACGCGGACAAGGGAGCCATCGCCTACGGACTGACGCCGCAGAGCTGGATCTTCCCGAACGCCAAGGACTGCGTGGACATGAACTCCCAGATGGTCCGCCAGTCGGTCGCCAGCCCGGTCGAAGGGCTTCAGTCGGACACCCAGGACGCGCGCGGCGCCCAGCTCGATCAACTCTTCGCCACCTACATCAATCAGATCGTGGTCGGCTCTCGGCCGCTGACCGACATCGAGAAGTACCGCCAGGCCTGGCGCAGTCAGGGCGGCGACCAGATTCGCCGCGACTTCCAGGAGCAGCTGAAGCGGCGTTGAAACCCACATTTGCCACCTCAGAAGGGGAAACGACATGACAGTGAGTCGACGGGCCGCACTTGCGGCCGGTGTCCTGGGCGGCGCCGCGGCGTTAACCGCCGGCGGCACCTCGGCAGCGCAGGCCGCGACCGGCGAGGTCGGCCCGAATCCGCCGGTCGCGGGGGAGTCCGAC
>NZ_JBFAMX010000494.1:0-7785 GCF_040659615.1 Nonomuraea sp. NPDC049784 | reverse complement strand
GTCGTGCCGCAGCGCGCTGGGAGTCCGGACGATCACGACCGGCCCGGCGGCGTGCCCGGCCACGGCCATGCCGACCGACCCGAGCACCATCCCGGCGAACCCGCCGAGCCCCCTGCTGCCCAGCACCAGGCTGTCCGCCGACTCCGACTCCGCGAGCAGGCCTGTGATCACGTCGCCGCTGAGCAGCTCCGTCGTCACTCTGACATCCCTGGTGAGCTCACGGGCTCGGCCGGCGGCGGCGTCCAGGGCACTGGCGCAGTATGCGGTGCTCTCGCTGTGTGGCCACTGCTGGCACACGTGCACGATCCGCAGGGCCAGGCCGCGCCTCTGCGCGTCGGCGGCGGCCCACTCCGCTGCCGCGGTCGCGGGTGCGGACCCGTCCACACCCACCACGATGTGACCGGCCATCACGCCTCTCATTCACCAGTCAGACCTCACTCCTCCACTCTCGCGGCACCCGGCTCGCTGCACCCGGGGACGAAGTCCCGAATGGGGGTGACATTGGTCCTCAGCCGGAACGGCCGCCGGTCGGATGCGGCGTTGATCCGCCGAGCCGCGGTAATGGCCGACCCGACTGAGCCTGATCACTTAAGAGGTCGCGCGGATAGGCCGCTGGTCATGGTCGGCGTTGGGGGCGTTCATCCCAGCGGTGGCTGGTCCATGCCCGTCGGATCAGCCTACGTATGATGATGACGGTGTCGGCGAGGTCGAAGAAGGCTTCGATGACGCTGGTCCGACGTTCGTAGCAGCGGGCCAGCCGGTGGAAGGCGTGGGTGCGTTCGACATGCCACCGCTGGGTGGCCTGGACCGGTGCCTTGGTCCCCTTGTGCGAGATCCGGCCGCGCAGGCCCCGCTCGTCGAGCAGCCTCCACAGCGGTCCGAAGGCAGTGATCTTCTGAGCTGAGCTCAGGGCCGCTGCCGGAACGGGGCGAGCGTGGCGCGCACGAGGTCGGCGGCGCCCCAGTCGGGGTCGAACTGGGCGATCACGGCCAGGTGCTGGCGTAGCTGGAGGATCGGCATCCGTTCGCGCCAGTCGCGGTCGAGCCCGGTCAGCTCGGCGTACAGCTTGAAGAACACATGCGCCTCGGGCGGCGGCGCCGTCGTCCACAGGTGGGCCAGGTCGACCTCGGCCCACGTGTACGACACGGCCGGGTCGATCAGCACGGGCCGCCCGTCGGGGGTGGCCATGACGTTCAGCGCCCACAGGTCGCCGTGCGTCAGGCACGCGGGCCTGACCGGCAGCAGCTCGGGCAGCCGGTCGCACAGCCGCTCCAGCGCCGCCCGGTCCGTGGCGTCGAGCGCCTCCTGGACGCGACGCTCGCCGAGCCAGCGCAGCAGACGGTGCTGGGCGAAGAACTCGAACCCGTCGTCATCCCAGGTGTTGACCTGCCGACGACGGCCCAGCCAGTTGTCCCGGTGCCACCCGAATCGGGGGTACCGCGTGGTGGTGTGCAGGTGGGCGAGCGCATGCGCGAGCTGCTCCCAGAAGGCCTCGGTGCCCGGCCGGGGCTGCAGCACGGACAGCACGAGCAGGTCGCGGTCCGCGAGGATGATCTCGGGCGTGGCGACGCCGCCCGCCTCGCGCAGCAGGGTGAGCCCTTCGGCCTCTGCGGCGAAGGCGTCGTCCGACGGCGGCTCGCCGAACGCCTTGACGAACACCGACGTGCCGTCACTGCGGCGCGCGAGCCCCGCGTTCGCGGCGAGGCCTCCAGTGGCTGGCTCGACCGCGACGACGTCGGTCAGGCCGGCCGCGTGCAGGCGTTCGAGTAGGAAGGACGTCGCGTCTGTCACGGATGTGCTCTTCTCTGCTGGTCATGCATCATGGCAATCAGGGCCGAGTCCGCGGCGGCTCACTCATTGAGCCTAGCTGGACCGCGCACCCTCAACGCCGCCCCTGTCGACCGCCTATCCGCGCGACCTCTAAGTGGTTGGCTCCGGAAATCCTTCGGGGGTTGACGTAGAGCTGAGTGCTGGGCAGATGCTAGAGGGAGGCGATGTCGCCGTCGGACTGGCATCGTATGAGGCGTGCCACGTCTGCGGGGTGGCGGTTACAGCAGGAGTTCGGACAGTTCCTCCAGCAGCTCTGCCGCCCGGCGGGTGATCGCATGCAGAGCACTGTTCGGCAACTCGGACGCGGGTGCGCCGCCCGTTGCTGGGATCGGTGGCGGCTTCCACCAGCCCATGTGCTTTGAGTCGAACGCCGCAGGCTCGAGGCGGTGGTCGCCGGCGCCAGGAACGGCGATGGCGGGGGCTGGTGCTCCGTGGCGAGGCCGCGCGATGCGTGAAGTGATCGCTGCGCGGGAGTGGCTCCGCGTCATCCGGCTACCGGCCTACGCCCCGGACCTCAACCCTGTCGAGGGCGTGTGGTCACACCTCAAACGCACCCTGGGCAACCTTGCTGTCCACGGCATCGACGACCTTCAGGCGATCGTCAAGAACCGGCTCATACTGGATGCCATAAGTCGGCCTGTGATGCCAGATCGCCTACCTGTCAGGTAATCGCCCTGCGTACGAAGGGCGTGTCAGGATCGGCACTGCGCCGAACACGACCCCACCGGGAGGACACCATGCCGGCCTACGTCATCGCCCACCTGCAGGAGGCAGCCCCGCACCCGGAGATCGCCGAGTAGATCGAGCGGCTCCCCACCACCTTCGAGCCGTACGGCGGCCGCTACCTCGTCCACGTCGCCCAGCACGAGGTGAAGGAGGGCAAGTGGCCCGGATATGTCGTGATGATCGGGTTCCCGGAGATCGCCGAGGCGCGGGCGTGGTGGGATTCTCCCGCGTACCGGGAGATCGCGCCGCTGCGTTCGCGGCACATCGAGGGCGACATCATCATCGTCGACGGCGTGCCCGAGAACTATGTCCCGACGGCGGCCGTCACCGCCATACGGGAGGCGGCGGCCCTGCCCGCGTAGGTCAGCGTCTGGGATGACAACGGCAGCGCGGCAGTTGGTCTGGTCCAAGGCGGTGATCGACAGCTCCCACGTCCGGGCGCTCAAGGGCGGGCCAAAACCGGCCCGAGCCCGGTCGACCGCGCCAAGCCGGGCTCGAAACACCACGTCATCACCGACGAAGGCGGCATCCCCTCGCCCTGTCCCTGACCGGAGGCCATCGCAACGACGTCACCCAACTCCTGCCGCTGATCAAGGCCATCCCGCCAGTGCGGGGCTGCCGCGGCCGGGGCAATTGTCAAGATCTGTAGATCGAACACAGATCGGAAGCTGTTGATTATGCGTTCCTGTGGCCGCGTATGTGGGTCAGATGAGCTCCCGTAGGAAGTCCAAGAACACGTGATGAAGGACGTCGGGTCGCTCCAAGTGCAGATCGTGGCCAGTTCGAGGGATGCTCAGGGCCAAGGTGGCGGGACGCCGTTGGAGCATGTCCTGGGCTTCCTGCTGAGGGATGAACCCGGATTGTGCCAGGACCGCCAGCGTCGGGCAGCTGACCTGCTCCCACTCGTGCCAGAAGGAACGGTGGGCGTTCTCAGCCAGTGAGCTGACCATCACATCGCGGTCGAAGCGTGGCCACCACCCGCTGTCGCGTTCTTCCAGCCCAGCCGCCCAGCCTTCGCCGACCGGCCCGCCACCAAGGAACTGGACGGCTGCCTCCCTGGAGACGAACGGCCTCGGCCACGAGTCAAGCCATCCGCCGATGTCGGCGGGGCCGTTCGGGTTCGGGCCGCCGGGTCCGGCTTCGATGAGCACGAGCGCGCGGATCCGCTCGGGGTATGCGGCAGCGGTGAGCATGGCCGTGTGCCCACCCAGCGACTGGCCGACCAGGACAGGTTGGCGCAGGTCCAGTTGATCGAGCACAGCTATGACGTCGGCGACGTAGGCAGCACGGGAGACGTCCTGCGGGTAGCGCGCGCTGGCGCCGTGGCCACGCTGGTCGACCGCGACGACCCGGTATCGAGGGCTCAGGTGTCTGGCTGCCTTGTCCCATTCACCGGCATGACCGGCCAGGCCGTGCAGCATGACAACGGGGTGCCCGGTCCCGCCCCAGTCCCGGCAGGAGAGCCGAATGCCGTCTCGCACTACCGTGCGCAGGGACCATGTCACGCGGGACCTCCAGGGGTTCAGCAGATCTTGATCATGCCGCAAGTCCCTCGGGGCGCTCGACGAGGGCACCTCGTTCGAAACAGGCCCCGGTCCGCCAGTTCGCCTATGTCGAGGGCGAACTGGCGGACGGCCACCACCTGCCCCTCATCCGACTCCGCTACGGCGGATCAGCCTCCATCTGGGGATTCGGGCTCTACCTAGCAGCGGCAAGTACGAGAACCAGATCCTGCACACCGGCATGTCCGCCGGCACGCCCCAGGAAGCCCTCGACTGCGCCTGTGACCTCTATCTCAGCCACTGACCCCCGAAGGACTTACGGGCGCGACCTCTAAGTGACTTGGGATCTCGTCACCGGCTCGCGCTGAGGCGGGAGCTGGAGCTCCTCGCCCGGACCCCGGCCAGGGTCGATGACGACCCTCGGCGGATCCTCGGCACCGCCGTCGGCTGGGAGCTGTTCAAGAAGTCCTTGCACATGCACCACACCGCCGAGGACAACGCGCTCTGGCCGGCGATGCGCGAGGCCGCGGCCGGCCGCCCCGACGATCTGGCCCTGCTGGCGGCCATGGAGGCCGAGCACGAGGCCATCGACCCGCTCATCGAGGCGATCGACGCCGCGCTGGCCGACCGCGAGTCCGGGCCGCAGCGCCTCGGTGACCTCACCGACGCGCTGGCCGCCGGCCTGACCGGGCACCTCAAGCACGAGGAGGACGAGGCGCTGCCGCTGATCCAGGCGATCGTCACCGAGCAGCAGTGGCAGCACTTCGGCCAGGTCAACGCTCGCCTGGTCGGCCCGGACGCCCCGCGGATCCTGCCCTGGCTGCTGGACGGCGCGAGCGAGCAGACCATCGCGACGATGCCGGCCCCGCTGCCCGAACCGGCACGCATGGCCTATCGGAACGAGTGGCAGCCCGCGTACGCCGCCCTGGACCTGTGGGGTGCGGGCACCACACGCTGACGGGTGGGGGCCGGTTGGTGCGAACCGGCCCGCCACGTGTCCGTGCACGCTGGACGGCCGGGCCACGTCCTCGGGAGCGCCGAGCCGCCGCAACTCGGGTGGCATCCACCGTTGATCCGTCTCGGTGAGAGATGATCCCGGGGCGAGGCAGTTGGCGCGGATGCCGAACGGCCCGGCCTGGGCGGCCACGTCTCGATGAGCGCCGGGCAGGTCAGCGCTCGGACCGCCTGGCCACCAGTACCTCGGTCGCCAGTTCCTGTTCCCACCGGCCTGCCGGGTTGTCGGCGAGCAGCGCCTGCCGCAGCGCCTGGACGAAAGCGGGCAGTCGGTCGCCGAGCCTGGCGGGCGAGCTGTAGGAGTAGGAGAGCTGGAGCCCGACCAGCCCGTCCACGTCCCATGTCAGCCGCCGGGTGAAGACGCGGGACTCCAGGGTGCTGAAGGGCGAGGCGGCCAGTACGTCGTGGTGGTGCTCGCCGGTGGCGTGGAAGGAGTTGGCGGCGGTGTGGATGTCGAGGCGGAACTCCTCGCACACCCGCCGCTCGACCGGCTGCCACGGCTGCGCATCCGGCTGCCACGGCTCTCCCTGCTGCCTCGACGGGCCGATGAGCGCCACCGCGCCGCCGGGCGGCAGCAGCTCGTCCAGCTCGGTAAGGACGGCCCTGCGGTCCATCCAGTGGAAGGACCGGCCCATCACCACGTGGTCGAACGGCGCCAGCGCCCGCAACGCGCTCGAGTCGCCGTGCAACCAGGCGATGTTGGTGACGCCCCCGGCCAGACGCTTACCCTCGGCGAGCATCTCCTGGGCCGGGTCCACGGCGAGCACCGCCGTCACCCGCCGGGCCAGCGGGATCGCGATCGTTCCCGGGCCGCAGCCGAGGTCCAGCACCCGGTTGTCCGCCCCGAGCGTTTCCGCCAAGTGCTCGATCGCCGCCTGGCCGTATTCCGGGCGGTATCTGGCGTAGTACGGCGCAGCCCCGCCGAACAGGTCCTCCACGGATGGGACCATAGATGAGCTCAGCGCACCCGTTGGACGGAACTCGAACTCACCTATCAGCGAAGCTCCTGAGCTGGGCGGCCGCCCGCGGGGTCAGCGGCGGCGATGCGGGTCCCGGTGTTGCTGCCAGCGCGACAATGCCTCGGCCGAGACGAGCCCGCCAGGGCGGCGGCGGGCAGCGTCAACAAGTCGCGCCGGCACACCGTGTGCCGGCGAGCGCCCCTGCCGTCATCCAGCATCGCCACCACCTGTCCCCGGCATCTCCATGAAGCTGACCACGCGTCCGATCCCTTTCCCGCGGGGAGCTGCGGAACAGCCCGCCGCGGGTCGGCGATGATCCCGAATGCCGCAAGTGGCCGGATCTGGGAGAGCGGCGCCGATCTTCAAGGACGCCGTCCGGCCGGGCCGCCGCATCACCACTGTGCGTACCCGTGACCTGGGGATGATGTCGCCGGCCCCGCCGCGGCGACTGATCAGTCGAGGCAGAACTCGTTGCCCTCGGGGTCGGCCATCACGATGTGACCGCCGCCGAGCGGAGGAGCTGGCTCGTAGCGCCGGAGCCGGGTGGCGCCGTGGGAGACGAGCCGCTCGGCCTCCGCCTCCAGGGCCGCCATCCGCGCGTCGCCCTCGAGCCCGGGGGCGGCCCGCACATCGAGGTGCACGCGGTTCTTGGCCTGCTTGCGCTCAGGCACCCGCTGGAAGAACAGCCGCGGCCCGGAGCCTTCGGGGTCAACCACCGCCGAGGCGTCGTTGCGGCTCTCGGGCGGCACGCCCATTGCCTCCAGTGCCTGCTCCCACGACTCGAAGCCCTTGGGCGGGTCCTGCAGCTGGTAGCCGAGGGCCTCGGCCCAGAACGCCGCCAACCCGGCCGGGTCGGCGCAGTCAAAGGTGATCTGGACATCGCGGGCCATCTCAGCTCGCCTCCCGCCGGGTCTGCTGATGGGTGTGCAGGTAGAGGTCGCGGAGCAGGCACACCTCGGCCAGATGGTGGATCAGCTCGCGGTTGATGTGCAGCACCAGCGCCGCCAGAGGACGTTCGGCGTGCGGTCCCTCCGCCTCCCCGCACGGGCGGGCGAGGCCGGTTTCGCCGAGGGACTCGACCCCGGCCAGCCACGTGGCGTACTCCGCGTCGAGCTGGGCCAGCGCCCCGGCCGCGGTCGCGGCGTACTCGAACGACTGGTAGTCGGTGGGTGCGCGACCGAAGTGCGCGGCGTTGCGCACCGCGAGCACGCCGACGATCACGTGCCCGAGTAGCCAGGCGATCGTCGTGAACGGCGGCGGGCCGGGCATCTGCATCGCGAAGTCGATGGTCATCGCGCCGGACCCGGCCTGCACCGGTGCGGCGCCGGCGCCCCGCTGCCGCACGCTCCAGCAGCCGGGCGCCGGCTCCCAGAAGTACTCGTCGTCAGTCAGTCCGTCGAGGCGTTCGCGCAGCTGCTTGGTCCAGTGCAAGGCGAACTGCTCTCGGAGCAGGGGGTTCCAGGTCTGGTCGGTCATGGTTCCAGCCTTACGTAAATAGCGGACAGGATCGTTCCTTGATCTGTGGAACGATGAGCGCATGACCGTCGAGGCGACAACCGAGCGAGTGCTGCGATTGCTGGCACTGCTGCAGCGCCGGACGTCCTGGACCGCGGCCGAGCTCGCCGCCGAGCTGGGGGTCACCGACCGCTCGGTGCGCCGCGACGTGGAGCGGCTGCGCGCGGTCGGCTACCCCGTGCACGCGACGGCGGGCGTCGGCGGCGGCTACCAGCACGGCGCGGGCACCCGGCTGCCTC
>NZ_JBFAMX010000493.1:0-7812 GCF_040659615.1 Nonomuraea sp. NPDC049784 | reverse complement strand
GGAAGCGGCGGAGTGTGGGGCTGAGAGTGGTCGCCGCCGCTTCCCCACAGCACGGCCATGATGCCGTCCTCCGGCACCGTCGCCTCACCGGGCCCTGGCTCGTTCAAATTCAGGAGCGGGGCTGGCTCGTATCGGCGCCGTAGCGTAGTCCGTCGATGAGGAGCGCGACCATGCGTTGGCTGTAGCCGACTCCCTCGTCCTCCACCGGCAGGCACAGATTGGCGACGGCGTACAGGAGGTCTTTGGGGCTGACGCCGGCGCGGATCTCGCCGCTGGCTGTCGCGGCTTCGAGCAGTGACCCGAGGGTGGGTCCGAGTCGCTGCATGAAATAGCCGGGCAGGGCTTCGAACGCCGGATCGCCCGAGTGAAGGGCTGTAGCGAGTCCTCGTTTGGTCGCGAGGAACTCGGTGTAGCGGAGGAGCCACTTCGCGAGTGCCATTTCTGGCTCGTACGCCGCGGTCAGCGCCGGGGCCGCGTCGGCACAGGCATCCACCTCGCGCTGAAACACGGCCTTGACCAGGTCTGAGCGCTGCGGGAAGTGCCGGTACAGCGTTCCGACTCCGACGCCGGCCAGATCGGCGATCTCCTTCGCGGGCGCGTCCACGCCTGACGTGCCGAAGACGGCCTTGGCTGCCTCAAGCAGGGAGTCGATGTTGCGTTGCGCGTCGGCGCGCAGCCGACGCGGCGCGCGTTCGGGTGCGCCCGGACCCGGGGAGCCGGTCGAGTCGGCTCCGGTCGGCGCCGTGTTCTCGGTCACGACACTCCTTCGCTTGCTTAACCGGAAAGGCTTTCCGTATAGTTCCGGAAAGACGTTCCGCTTCGGTTCAGGATACGGCATGCAAGTGCACGCCCATGCCTCGACCACAACCTCAGGAGAAGCCGCATGCAGTACCGCACCCTCGGCCGGACCGGCATCAAGGTCAGCCCCTACGCGCTCGGCGCCATGATGTTCGGGACCGTCGGCAACCCCGACCACGACGACTCAATCAAGATCATCCACAAGGCCCTGGATGCAGGGATCAACTTCATCGACACCGCCGACGCGTACGCCCACGGCGAGTCCGAAGAGATCGTGGGAAAGGCGCTCAAGGGACGTCGCGACGACGTCGTCCTTGCGACCAAGCTGCACCTCCCGATGGGAGATGATCCCAATCAGCGAGGCAACTCCAGGCGCTGGATCATGACCGCGGTCGAGAACTCGCTGCGTCGCCTGCAGACCGACCACATCGACCTCTACCAAATCCACCGACCGGACCCCGACACCGACATCGAGGAGACGCTTTCGGCACTCTCGGACCTGATCCACAGCGGTAAAGTCCGGGAGATCGGGTCGTCCACGATGCCCGCCTCCGACATCGTCGAAGCCCAGTGGGTGGCTGAGCGGCGCGGCCTCGAACGGTTCCGCACCGAACAACCGACCTACTCGATCCTCAACCGCGGCATCGAAACCGAAGTGCTGCCCGTCGCCCAACGCTACGGGATGGGCACGCTGGTGTGGAGCCCTCTCGCGCAGGGACTGCTCACCGGGCGCATCCGCAAGGGTCAGCAGACCGACCTCCGCCGCGCCGCCTATTTCAAGCACCTCAGTGACGAGCGTCGGCTCGATGCCGTCGAACAGATCATTCCGCTCGCCGAAGAGGCGGGCTTGCGGATGACGCACCTCGCGATGGCGTTCGCGATCGCCCACCCCGGCGTCACGTCCGCGATCATCGGGCCGCGCACCATGGAGCAGCTCGACGACCTCCTCGCCGGCCTCGACGTCACGCTCACCGACGAGATCCTCGACCGGATCGACGAGATCGTGCCACCCGGCACCGATGTCGGCACGCTCGACATGGCCTACAACCCACCCGCCATCGAGCAGGCGCGCCTGCGCCGCCGGCCGCTCGACGAACGCGCCGCCGCCTGACCGCATCGCTCCCGCACGGCGGTCACACCCGCAGCGCCCGCCAGGATCCGCGCGTCATCAGACTGAGCCTGTCCCCGCTGGATGAGGACGCGGCGGCCGCGCTCATGCCGTCCGACGCCGGCGGTTGATTTATCGGGTGAGCGGCGGCAACCCGCTGTTCCTGCGAGCGTTGCGCAACGCCGACGACAACGCCCTGGCGGAGCTGGCCGACCGCCGGCCGGGCGCCGTGCTCGCTCTGGAGGAAACGCTACTGACGATGCTGCGCACGGAACTCGACTCGCCGCGAGGGGTACGTGCCGCGCCCGCCCCAGCCGGACGACGAACCGCGCTAACGCACCCTCTGGACGATCCGGCTGCCCCGCCGCGGGCAGATCACCGCCACCCCGCCTGTGCCGCTCTGCGCGATGCCGGCCGATTGGACGGGTGGGCACGCCGGTGAGGACGTGCCCGGCCGGGCCTGTGGGGATGGTGTCGGTACTACTCGATGAAGGCCGTGGCGTGGTCGCGGGCCCAGGTGGCGAAGGTGCGGGGAGCGTGACCGGTGAGCTGTTCGACGGTGTCGGTCAGAGGCACGGGGCGGCCGTCATGGGCCTGCCAGTAGTCGAGCAGGGGGTCCGCGTACGGACCGGGGATGTAATCGGCCACTTCCTGTTTCCATTCCTCGCGGGTGACGTGGTTGACGGTGATCGGCCGGCCGGTGATCTCGGCGAGTTGCTCGATCTGTTCACTGAACGTGAGGCTCTCCGGGCCGGTCAAGTGGAGGCACCGGCCCTGGTGGCGTGGGTCGGTGAGCACGGTGAAGGCCACTTCGGCGATGTCCCGTTCGTGGATGGGGTCGGTGTAGGAGCCCGGGTAGGGCAGGCTCACCGGGCGGCCGGCCTTGATGGGCCAGGCCCAGGCGCCCGCGTTACCGGCGAAGGAACCGGGGCGCAGGAGCGTGGTGGCGAGCGGTGAGGTGAGCAGTGCGGTCTCGACGTCGAGATGGGACTTGGCCAGCGGATCACCGGCCGCTTCGGGGTTCAGCACGCCGGCGGACGACAGCAGGACGACGTGCTTGACGCCGGCCGTAACGGCGGCGTCGATGAACTCGGCGATGTGCGAAGCCTCGGCGTACAGGAAGACCTCGGTGACGCCGGAGAGAGCGGCCGGAAAGGTGGCAGGATTTCTGAGGTTGCAGGTGACGGCTGTGATGCCGTCGGGGACCTGTAGTTCTCCAGGGTTGCTGGAGGCTACGCGTACGGGCTGATCAGCCTGGAACAGCAGGGCCAGCAGGTGGGCGGCGACCGCGCCGCGGCCTCCGGTGATGAGAATCATGGACAAACTCCCGTGATCGGTACGGATATGGATGCGGATGCCTTCCGGAGGCGTGGAAGGCTCAGTGGACGTGCGCCCCCCGGCGGGGAAGCAGCGGGATGCTCACTGCGCACGCCGTTGAGCAGGCCCTTGCGCTGCCCGCCTGGGTGGAGTTCACCTCGCCGAGGGCGCCCGCGAACACGGCGCCGAAGCTGGGACGCGATGCGGCTTCTGACCGTGAACGAGGCGGTGATGATGCCAACGGACACCGGCGCGGTGACCACGGCCGCGTGGAACGGGCTCAGGCCCAGACGCTGCTGCAGGTAGGCGCTGTCACGTACATAACGCCCGTGACGGTGCCGAAGAACAGCGCACCGAAGACCAGACCGGCCACGAAGCCGCGGTTGCCGAACCGTGACCGTTCCAGCAGCGGCCGGTTGGCGCGTGCCTGCTGCCATCGGAACGCGGCCAACGCGACGGCGCCGGCCACCGTGCCAAGGGAGCCCATCGCGAGCGTGTAGCTCGCGCCGAGCCAGGGAGCCAGTGACCAGGAGGCGCCGAGGTCCCGCACGATGGTGGGGGCCGGCCACGTTGGTCACCGTAGTGCTCAGCAGGTCGGGCACATCGGCGGCGACCACGAGCAAGAAGATTGCCCGTACACGTGGGGAGGAGGTTGTGGACATGACAAGGCACGCTCTCCGCTGAGAGATCCAGACAGCCTGTACTGAGGCTGTCGTGCCGGCCGGATGTCCCGACGCGCTCGTGAACGAGCGCTGCACCTTACGATCAAGAAAGTACCACGAACCTCACGTAACCGGAGAACCCGGCTCCTGTGCAGGCTCCTGTGGTGCCGGGGAACGAAGGTTCGGGAACCGTCGAGGACAGTGACCGTTTCCCTGCGGGCACCCAGGTGGCCATCTACGGTGCCAGCAATATCGGCGTGACCGAGGATGGGCTCTTCCAGCAGTGGATCGTCGTCGACGACGAGCGCCTGCTGGAGCTGCCCGACAGTGGGCGCAGGGAGAGAAACCGCCCGTGCGCAGTGCGGTGCAGCGGTCGATCCGCTGGTGGCCAGACGTCGTGGACGACGCGATCTCTTGTAGTGACTGCCTGCTGAGCTCGCGACGAACCGCCGGGCCTCAGGAGACCAGCGGAACCCCCTTGAGGATCTGCTGGAGGTGCATGACCTGCCGTGGGATGAACTCCGCGATCGTGAGCCCGACGACATCCACGCAGGCGTCGATGTCGGCGATGATGCGTCGCGCCTCGTTGCCGGTGAGCCCGCCGGGCACCATGCCGAGCCCCAGGCCGATCTCGTTGCTGTCGATGGTGTCGACGGCGAAGTGAATGGCGACGCGCGAGCGGCCGGTGGCGGCGAGCCAGTCGAGGACGGGCCGGGTCGAGTCGCGGAGAACGCCCGCCTCGTCCGGGGTCAGATGGGCCCGGCGGGAGCGCAGGAACTCTCCCAGGTCGGCGTTCTGATCCATACGTCCAGTATTTCTCCAGGTCACCGCGGTTTCACCCGCCAGGGTGGACCAGTTGGACCTAGGTTCAACGGGGCCTGCGCCGACGGCCGGCCAGGTCAGTGGCGCCCTGAGACTGGACAAGGACCGGGCACCTGTCGAGGCGATTGCGTCTCCCGCCACCTCGCCGGGTCCACCCGCTCATCGCATTCGACGTCAACCGCGGCCACGTTCGTGTCCTGTCCCCCGGCACCGCGCCCAACTCCGCCGGAGAACCACGGAGCACACCCACCATGCCTTTCGCCATCTCCATCCTCGGGCTGGGCATCTTCGCCCAGGGCACCTCGAAGTTCATGCTCTCGGATCTGCTGCCCTCCCTCACCCAGGCCGGTCTGCTGGTCTCCGCCTCCACAGACTCGCAGAAGATCACCGCCATCCACTGACAGTGAACCGCTGACGGTGAACGGTGCGCGCGCGAACCGGGTCAGGCCACGCTCGCGCACCCTGATGCCCAGGTCGAGCTCTGGGCGGCGCTCCTGCACACGTTCGTCGACGGACTCGCCTCCCAGATCATGAACACACCCGGCGAAGTGTCCGCCGACACCGCCGCACAACTGCTGCGTTCACTGCAACAAGCCGTACCTCGTGCATCTTTCCGTCAGCGGCTTCGACCAGCTCGTTGACGAGCTTGGCTGCCAGGGTTAATGGCGGCTTCGGTGCCCAGCGCGATCTGCAGGTGCGACTTGCCGGTGCCGGAATCACCGATCAAACACAACGGCAGCCCCTTGCGCGCCCATCCCCCGGTCGCCAGCGTGTGGATCACGGCCGGGGTCGACGGTGGGCTTGGCGTCGAAATCGCCGATCAGGGTCTCAGGCATGACCGGGAGTGCACGTCCAGCCCCCGACAATCGGGATTATCGCCGTACGGGGCATCTGCAGCACCGCAGGTCGCGACGCTCGGACTGCGGCAGATCCGGACGGTCTGACGATTTCAGAAACGTGTGTGAGCTGAACGACCTTGGCCACGAGTCCCGCCGGCGGCTCTTCGGTTGCGACCGTCGTGTCGGCCTTTGCCGGCTACTACTGGGCGGTGTGAGTCACGAACCGCGGCGCCGCCCGGGGCCACCCTATCGGGGGGTCAAAACACAGAACTCATTGCCATCGGGATCGGCCATCACCACCCAACTGACCCCGCGCTGGCCGATGTCGATTCGAGTCGCTCCGAGGGAGGTGAGACGGTCGACCTCCGCTTGCTGGTCACCGTGCATAGGTGGAGCGAGGTCGAAGTGCAGTCTGTTCTTCCCGGTCTTCGCCGCCACTGGCGGACCGCCCCAGGTGATCTTCGGACCGCCGTGCGGCGAGCGGATCGCGGTCTCTTGGTCCTGGTCCCAGACCAACGGCCAGCCCAGCGCTTCGCTCCAGAAGTACCCGACCTCCTGCGAACCGTCGCTCGAAAGCGCTCCGATGAATCCGCAGTCGGCAAGGAAGTTGTTGTCCGGCTCGGTGACGCAGAACTCATTGCCTTCGGGGTCGGCGAGCACCACATGCCCCTCCTCCGGGAGTTGCCCGATGTCGATGTGCTGCGCACCGAGTCCGAGCGATCTCGCCACCGTCTGCTGCTGGTCCTCGAGGGACGTGCTCGTCAGATCGAAGTGCATCTGGTTCGGAGCGGTCTTCTTCTCCTGGGTCGGAAGAAATCGGATCCGGAACCCGGTGTCATCGCTCGGCAGGATCGCGATGCCATCGTGGGGGTCGTTGGCCATCTCCCAGCCCAGGACGCCGGCCCAGAAGCGCGCGAGACGGAGCGGGTCGTTCGCATCGAAGCAGAGCGCGACGAGCTGAGAAGTCATCCCGCATCTCCAATCTGCTGACTCAGAGGCGCAGGCAGGGCACATCCTCCTGGCGCATGACGGAAGCAACGCTAGCCTGATCGAGGACTGCGACGCCAACGCTTATAAGTCAGGGGGCGACGCTTCCGGCGCACGATCCGCGATCAGGACAGTGGACGATTGGCTCAGGCGCGGGCCAGCGCCGGCTTCTCGTACAGCTCGATCGCGGTGCCCTCAGCGGGAGGTTCCACGCGGCCGCCACCACCCCAAGCGCCAGGACCAGATGTCACGCACCGGACCGCGCCCAACTCGGCCGGAGATGGGTCCGACCCTTTCGAGCCACAACGGCGCGCTCAGCTGACGGGGGCGCCGAACCACCGTGGCAGCTGGCTGTGCAGCTCCCGCTGATCATCACCGACCCACGCCACGTGGCCGTCGGGCCGCAGCAGCACGGCGGGTACATCCAGTTCCTCGCTGACGTCGACGACGTGGTCGACCCGATCTGCCCAGCCCGCCACCGAGAGCCGGCCGGTCTGGTCGAGCAGCAGTCCGCGGCCGCCGTGCATCAGCGCGTAGAGGCGACCGCGCTTCAGCTCCACGTCCCGCATCCGCCGGCCGAGCAGTTCATGCCCCTCGCCGAAGTCGTAGCGGATCCCGATCGCGGTGATCTTCCCGATCAGGTACCGGTTCACGTCCTCGAAGTCCACCAGTTGCGACAACAGCCGGCGTACTGCCTGGGGACCCGGCTCGAGGGACCCCAACTCGACCTGCACCCGGGTGTTGTCCAGCACGTCGGCGGCCACCGGGTGCCGTTCGGTGTGATAGCTGTCCAGCAGCTCCCCCGGCGCCCAGCCGCCGACCTCGGCGGCCAGTTTCCAGCCCAGGTTGAACGCGTCCTGGATACCGAGGTTGAGCCCCTGCCCGCCCAACGGCGGGTGGATGTGCGCCGCGTCGCCGGCCAGCAGCACCCGGCCGGTCCGGTAGCGCTCGGCCAGCCGGGTGGCGTCGCCGAAGCGAGAGAGCAAGCGCGGTGAGTGCAGGCCGAAGTCGGTGCCGGCGAGCTTTCGCACCTGCTGCTTCAGCTCGTCCAGGGTCGGCGTGACCGTGCGGTCCTCGGCCACCCCGGCGGCGGGTGCGACGATCCGGTACACCCCGTCCCCGAGGGGCCCGGCGCCGAAGCCCTTGTGAGTCTTGTGGACTTCGGTCACCACGGCCATCAGCGTCTCCGGCGGCACGGCCACCTCCACCTCGCCCAGCAGCCACTCGTGCGTGGCGGGCTCGCCGGGGAAGCCGACGCCGAGCAGCTTGCGCACCGTGC
>NZ_JBFAMX010000492.1:0-7846 GCF_040659615.1 Nonomuraea sp. NPDC049784 | reverse complement strand
GGCGCCGCCGTGGCCGCGCCGTCGCCCGCCAAGGCCAGGGCCAAGCTGGTGAAGCTGAACGAGCAGGCCGACCAGGTGGTCGAGCGCTACAACCAGGCCACCGAGACGTACAAGAACGCCAGGAAGAAGTACGACGCCCTCGACGCCGAGCTCGGCCGCAAGGACGTCCGGGCGGACACCGTGCGCCAGGACCTCGTCCGGGTGGCGGTCGGCGGCTACCAGGTCGGCCTGTTCACCGGGTGGGAGCAGTTCCCCGGCCAGGGCGACCCCGAGGCGATCCTGGGCGGCATGGCCTCACTCCAGCAGATGGCCCAGCTCAGGGCGGCGAAGGTGCGCGCCTATGAGGCGGCCACCAAGGAGCTGCGCGATCGGCGTGACGAGGCGAAAACCGTCCTGGCCGAGGCTGAGACCGCGCGCGACAGGGTGCGGGACGACAAGGCCGAGGTCGAGAAGCTGATCGACGAGCAGACCAGGCTCCTGCGCAGGCTGGGCACGTTCAAGACCGGCGACACCAACAGCCCGGGCATCCCGTACACCGGCCCGGCCTCCGGCAACGCCCGCTTAGCGCTCCGGTTCGCCTTCGCCCAGGTGGGCAAGCCGTACCGGTACGGCGGCACCGGACCGGGCTCGTACGACTGCTCCGGCCTGATCCAGGCCGCCTGGCGCACGGCAGGTGTCCAGCTGCCCCGCACGACCTGGCTGCAATGGAGCTGGGGAGCCGGCCGCCGCGTCCCGCTCGACCAGCTGGAGCCCGGGGACCTGCTGTTCAGCAAGGGGCTGGGGCACATGGGCATGTACGCCGGCGACGGCAAGATGGTCCACGCGCCACAGACCGGAGACGTCATCAAAGTCGTCGACCTCGACGACTACTGGCGCAACCGCCTCGCCGGCGCGGTCCGCCCCTGACGCACCGGCGAGGCGGCTGGGGCGCCGCCGCCGGACTCCCCGTCGTCACCTGCCCCGGCCGCCTTCCTCCTCGACGGGCACGCTCCGCACCGGGAGGCTGGTCAGGCCGTGCATGAGCAGGCCCGGGCGCCAGGCGAGACGGCTCACCACCCATACCTGTACGCCCTGCGGAGTGGCGGTGCGGAAAACGGGCCGTTCTGCTCGGAGTCGCGCATAGACCGGATGCGGGTCTCGCAAATAGTCCTGATCGAACAACGTCTCAATCATCGTCGCCCTTTCGCATCCGGAATGGATTCCCCTTACCCATGGAATACGCCGGAGGTCACCTGACAAGGGCCTGCCACGAAGGAGGCATATTGCGGCTGACCTCGATTCCCGAGAACACCGACGGCTCCTGCGGCCCGTGCTTCTTCGCCCAAGCGGCCATTTGCGCCAGCCCCTCGGCCAGCGGTACGGATTCCGCGCCCACCCCCAGGATCTCCCTGGCTTTGTCGTGCGCGGAAAAGGCGTGGACCACCTCGTGCCTGGCCTCCAGGTGCCGCACCCGCAGCGGTGCGTCCATCGCTTCAGCGACGGCCCCGGCCAGCTCGTTGACGGTGTAGGGGGTGTCGCCGCCGATGTTGAAGATCTCGCCGTAGGCGCGCGGATTGCCGATCGAGCGGGCGATCGGCAGCGCCACGTCGTCGATGTGGCTGAAGGCGCGGGTCTGCTCGCCGTCGCCGAAGATGGTGCACTCCTCGCCGCGCAGGATCTGGTTCATGAAGATCCCGATGACGTTGCGGTAGCGGTCGCCGATGTTCTGCCGCTCGCCGTAGACGTTGTGCGGCCGGAAGATGACGTACGGCAGGCCGAACATCTCGTGGCTGACCTTCAGCTCCTGCTCGACCGCGTACTTGGCGATGCCGTACGGGTCCACCGGGGCCGGCGTCAGGTCCTCGCTCATGGGAGGACTCGCGTGGCCGTAGACGGCGATGGAGGAGGTGAAGACGAAGCAGCGCACGGTCCCGGCGTTGACGGACGCGTTGATCAGGTTCACGCTGCCGATCACGTTGTTGGTGTAGTTGTAGCGCTTGATGAAGTGGCTGAGCCCTTCGGCGGCGTACGCGGCCAGGTGGAAGACGTAGTCGAACTTCCAGGTCCTGAACAGCCCGTCCACGGTCTCCGGATCGCACACGCTGCCCTCGTGGAAGTGGGCGCCGTCGGGCACGTTGGCCGCGTCCCCGCCCGACAGGTCGTCGAGCACCACGACGCGGTGGCCGGCTCGGAGCAGGTCGGCCGCGACGTGGGAGCCGATGAAGCCGGCGCCCCCGGTGACGAGTGAGGTGGAGGTCATGACAGTCGTTCCTTTCCACTGGTGGTGACTCCGCTGGTGGCGGTGTGGTGCGGTGTGGGCCCGGATGCGGCCCCGGCGGGGTTGAACAGCTTGAGCAGGCGGAGCGCGGGCACCGTCATCACGGTGGTGACCAGGGCCATCACCACGAGCATGGCGAAGGCGCCGTCGCTGATGACGCCGACGCTCAGCCCGGTGCTGAGCACGACGATCTCGGTGACCCCGCGGGCGTTCATGAGCACGCCGAGGCCGAGCGAGAGCCGTCTGGGCATGCCCCCGGCCAGCGCGACCACGGAGGCGGTGCCGAGCTTGCCGAGCACGGCGACCGCGAGCAGCACCGCCCCGCCGACCAGCACGGCCGGATGGTCGAGGGCCAGCCGGACGTTGGTCTGCAGCCCGATCGAGGCGAAGAACACCGGCAGGAGCATGGCCCGGTTGAGCGTCCCGAGCCGTTCCGGCACGGTGCCGAGCATGGCCGAGTCGCGCGGCAGCACGATCCCGGCCAGGAAGGCCCCGAAGATCGCGTGTACGCCGATGGCGTCCGTGGCCGCGGCCAGCGCGAAGATCAGCCCGAGCACGAGAGCCAGGCCTGCGGGAGTGGGCAGCGTGGCCCCGGCGTGGCGGGCGGCCAGGGCGCGCAGCGCGGGGCGTACGACGAGCAGGACCAGCAGCACCAGTCCGGCCGTCAGCGCGACCGCGGTCAGCACCCCGGCGGGGCTGCGCGCCTGTGTGATCGCCAGCACCACGGCCAGCGCGCACCAGGCGAGCACGTCCGCCACCCCCGCGCAGACCATGGCCAGCGAGCCCAGCCTGGTGCCGGACAACCCAGACTCCTGCACGATCCTGGCGAGCACCGGGAAGGCGGTGACGCTGAGCGCGGTGCCGACGAACAGCACGTATTCGGTCATCCCCGCCTTCGGCCCGGCCATCGTGGCGGAGAACGGGATCGCCGCGACGGCGCCCAGCGCGAACGGCACCGCCATCATCGCCAGGCTGGCCGCCCCGATCACGCTCCGCTGGCGGCCGAGCACCTGCGGGTCGAACTCCATGCCCACGGTGAACATGAAGATCGCCAATGCGGCCTGGGCGATGAGGTTCAGGTTCGGCGCGATCCAGTCCGGCATGATCAGGCTCATCGCACCGGGTGCCAGCGCGCCCAGAGCCGACGGCCCGAGCAGCAACCCGGCCACCATCTGCCCCACCACGGTCGGCTGGCCGAGCCTGCGGGCCAGCACCCCGCCGAGCGAGGCCAGCCCGCCGATCACCCCCACCGCGACGAACAGCCGCAGCGCGAACTCCGCCCGCGACACCTCCTCCGCGACCGCCCGCGCGACCGGCTGCCCCGAGCCGCCCGCGCCGCCGCCGAAGGCCACCATGACCAGCGCCACGGCCGCCCCTGTCAGCACGAGCGCCAGGACCAGCCCCCGGGCCGGCGCGGGCAGCAGCCGCTGCTCGGTTTCCTCAAGCGGCCTCTCAACCGCCATGTTCACACCCCCATGAGTTGACGAGACCGCGGTCGCAGCCAGCGGAGCATCGCCCCCGCGTGGATGAGCTCGCCGAACGCGATCAGGACCACCGCGCCGAGCGCCCCCGCCCACGGCACGACGACGAAGGCCAGCGCGCCGATCACGGCCAGCGACAGGGCCGCCCCGACCGCGGTCGCGTGCAGCGCCTGGCGGGTGGCGTTCTCCATCAGGTAGTTGGCGCTGCCGACGGCGAAGATGACCGGGACGCACGCGATGTAGAGGATCACGACCCCCACGTCCCCGTACGGCCGCAGCACGGTCAGCGCCAGCGCCAGCACGCCCAGCACGTACGGCGTGCCGGTGAGCATCAGCACGCGCAGCCAGCGCGACAGCCGCTTGTAGGCCGCGGTGAGGTCCCGCTGGTACAGCGCCCTGGACACGTCGGGCTGCAGGATGCGCAGCAGATAGGAGAAGGCGTTGAGCAGGGTCGAGGAGGCGGTGCCCGCCATGTAGAGCCCGGTGCTCTCGGCCTGCGCGCCGGCCACGGACAGGGCCAGGAACATCAGGCTGATCGACATCCCGCCGGCCAGGTCGGGCACGGCCATCCGCAGCGACGTCCCGACTGCGGCCCTCTTGAGTGTGCGGCGGCGCAGCCCGCGGAAGTCGGGCCGCAGCCCGGCCAGCAACGCCAGGTCGAGCACGGCCAGCGTGCCGACGTACAGTGACAGGAAGGTCGCCGGCGTGATCTCCAGCGTCAGCGCCGCCGCGGTCCAGCAGGCCAGCGCCGCCGAGAGCACGAGATGGTTGGCCACGTCGCGCGCCGGCTTGCCGATAGCCCTGGTGAGGCCGACGAGCACCTGGTTGAGTCCCACGCCGATCTGGCTCAGGCCGGCGAGCGCCGCCAGCGGCCACGGCCCGTTGTGGCCGAGCGCCAGCATGCCGCCCAGGACGGCGAGCGACACCACGAGCAGCAGGCCGGCGAGCGCCACGAAGACGCCGACCAGCGCGGGGACGGTGTACCGCAGCCGGGGGATCAGCTTGAGCGCGCACTTCTCGATCCCGGTAGAGGCGATCAGGGCCAGGACGGCGGCGCCGCCCATCGCCTGCGCGTATCCCGCGTAGCCCGCCGAACCCCAGGCCGCCAGCAGCGCCAGGTTGGCCAGCAGCAGCGTCCCGCGGAACGCCGCCCGGCCGCCGACCAGCGCCGCCAGCCGCCTCACGGTGGCCGGTGCAGGGCGTTTCATGCGGAATAGTCGGAGGTGACGAACCGGCCCTTACCGCCCGGCGTGATGAGCACGGACTCCGCCCGCACCACCTCCAGCGGGAACTCCCCTCCGGCCAGGCCGTACAGCTTCTCGCGCACGGTCGCGAACACCTGCTCGCCTGCTTCCTCGCCGCTCGGCACGACGTGGACGCGTACCAGCCCGTCGGCCTCCTGGTGGACGAAGCACTCGCTGACGCCGGGGTGGGTGGCGGCCAGGTGCAGGAACGCGTCCGGGTAGAGCCGCTCCCCCGACGGCAGCGTGACGTAGTCGTTGCTGCGTCCCGTGGTCAGGCGCAGGGTGCGGAAGCGGCGGCCGCAGGGGCAGCGGCCCGGCTCGATGAGCCCGATGTCGCCCAGGCTGTAGCGCAGCAGCGGCATCGCCTGCTCCAGGAACGAGGTGACCACCACCCGGCCGGGCTCGCCGTCCGGCACCGGGTCGCCCCGCTCGTCCACGATCTCGCAGTAGACGCGGTCCTCGCCCAGGTGGGCGCGGCCGTGGCGGCAGTCGTAGGTCACGTTGAGCACCTCGAAGGCCGAGTACTCGTCGAAGACCGGCGCCGCGAACTGCGTGGCGAACATGGCGCGGTGCTCGGGCAGCAGCAGCTCGGACTCGGTCATCACGATCCGCAGCGTCCGCCGTAGCCGCGCCAGCTCGTCCGGGGTCAGCGCCCGCAGCAGGGCCCGCAGGTGCACGGGGTAGCCGATCAGCGCCTTGGGGCGGTTGGCCAGCAGCTCCGCCTTGATCTCCGACATGGGCCGATGCGAGAGGATCACGTGCCGCCTGAACAGCCCGAACCGCTCGAACATGCGGGCGGGCGGCGCGAACGGCCGGATGTGGCTGAGCCGGTCGGTGGGCAGGTAGCGGCCGGTGGCCAGGAACCTGCGCACGCACGCGGCCATGTGGTAGTCGTGGCTGTCCTGGTCGTGCAGGATCCTGACCCGCCGCCCGGTGCTGCCGCTGGTCTGGAACGACAGGCACCGCTCCTGGTCCACGCCGTCGGCGAGCATGCGCTCCAGCGGCTGCTCGCGCAGCACCTGCTTGTCCAGCACCGGCAGCTCGGCCAGCTCGGCCAGGCTGCGCAGCGGCCCCCGTGCGTAGCGCGGGTCGTCGCGGTAGTAGGGCACCCGGGTGCGGGCCAGCTCCAGCACCCGGTTGAGCCCGCGCAGCTGGCGGCGGCGCAGCCCCGCCACGCCGCCGTACTGCCGCGCGATGGTGAGCGGCACGTACGCCGCCTCGCGTAAGAGCACCGCTACGCGCTCTCGGTCCGGACGAACCGCAGCTTGAGCGAGTCCCACCAGCGCTGCGGGCTGAAGAACACCGCCAGCGCCAGCACCACGTGGACCAGGATGAACGCGTACGCCTCGTACTTGGTGGGCGGGTGCCCGAGGAACACGGTCATGTGCGAGGCCCAGTCCCACACGTCGGGGATGGTGGCGTAGGCCGGGTCGGTGTGGTCGTTGACCGTGAGGAAGGCGAAGTCCTCCAGGCCCGACAGCATCAGCAGCAGCATGCCGTAGGAGAGCCTGCGCACCAGCGCCGCCGAGCCGCCGCCCAGCCGGAAGGCCAGCACCATGGCCATGATGATCAACGGCGTCACCGTGAGCACGTGGTAGTACAGGCCGTAGAACGCCTCACGGCTGCCGACCTCCACCCCGCCGAAGAAGAAGATCTTCGGCACGAAGTAGAGGAAGTACACCAGGAACGCGGGTGGCACCGTCCATAGCGCGAGCCTGATCCGCTTGGCCCACTCCACGTCCAGCCTGGCCACGGCCTCGGTGGCGAAGATGAACGGCAGCAGCTTCACCAGGAAGATGCCCAGCGACTTCACCTCCCGGTCGTGCGGCAGGCCGAACCAGACGAACGCCGCGGCGAGGGCCGCGAGCGCCGCGAAAATCAGGAAGCCGAGCGGCTTACGGGGGATCATGGGGAACCTTTCACATCGGGCTCGATCTCGAATCGAAGAGTGCGCAGGGCCCGGTCCAGCGCGTCTTCCAGCAACTCCCGCGTGTCGGCGACCAGGACCAGGTAGCCGAGCTTGTGCCCGGCCTGCGTGTAGGCGCGCACATGGTCGCCGGGCGTTTTGAACACCTGCACGTCCACCACCTCCGGCATCCGCCTGAGCTCGGCGAGCCCTTCGATGGCGGTGAGCACGCCGTCGGTCTCGGCGGCCAGGATGCGGAGCACGGCGGTGCGCCGGTGGGTGACGTCGATGGTCAGCGGCTCGCCCAGGGCCAGCCGGATGGCCGCCTCGACCGTGTTCAGCCCGAAGGCGTGCCGGACCATCAGTGGCATGCCGTTGCCGCCCAGCCTGGCGCCCATCTCGATGAAGTACAGGTCGCCGCCGGGCGTGAGCACGAAGTCGAAGTTGACCGGGCCGTGCCGGTGCCCGACCTCGGCGCAGATGGCGGTGATCGCCTCGCTCAGCCGCGCGTACACGGACGGGCCGAGGTCGGCGGGCACCACGTGGGCCAGGCTGATCATCGCCGGCGGGCCGGTGATGACGCGGTCGGTGACGGCCATGAACGCCAGCCGCCCGTCGGCGAAGAACGACTCCACCGCGCCGTGGCTGCCCGCGATCAGCTCCTCCAGGATCACCTGGCGGGAGAAGGAGTGCTTGCGGGCGTACTCGATCGCGCCCGGCAGCTCGGCCGGACCGTCGAGCACGGTGATGCCCTTGCTGCCCGACGAGTCGGCCGGCTTGACGATCAGCGGGTAGCCGAGGTCCGCCGCCGCCCTCGTCAGCTTCTCGATGTCGTCGTCCTGCGCGTAGCGGTACGCGGGCAGCCCCAGCCGGTCGATGACCTGCCGGAAGAAGCCCTTGTCCACCGTGCACCGCAGGGCGTCGGGCGCGGTCTGGTGCGGGGTGCGGTAGATCCGGC
>NZ_JBFAMX010000491.1:0-7847 GCF_040659615.1 Nonomuraea sp. NPDC049784 | reverse complement strand
GTCGCTCGCGAAGGCGGGCGGCCTGGCGGTGCTGCTGGCCGTGGCGGTGCTGGTCATGTCGGCGGACCGCGGCGTGCCGCTCCTGCTGATCATCTTCGGCGCGCTGGTGGTGCTGCTGGATCTCATGCTCAGGCACACCGCGTTCGGGCGGCACGTGTACGCCGTCGGCGGCAACGCCGAGGCCGCCAGGCGCGCCGGCATCAACGTCACACGGGTCAGGATCCTGGCGTTCATGCTGGCCTCGGCGCTGGCGGCGGCCGGCGGCATCCTCGCAGCCAGCCGCCTGTCCGCCGTCAACCAGGGCTCGGGAGGCAGTGACATCCTCCTCATGGCGATCGCCACCGCGGTCATCGGCGGCACCTCACTGTTCGGCGGGCGCGGCCGGGCGTATGACGCGCTGCTCGGCGTCCTGGTCATCCAGGCCATCACCAACGGCATGTACCTGCTCAGCGTGGACTCCTCGGTGCGTTTCATGGTGACGGCCGCGGTGCTGGCACTGGCCGTGGCCATCGACTCGCTCGCCCGCAGGGGCGCCGCCCGGTGAGCCGGGTGCTGGGCATCGACGTGGGCGGGACGAAGGTCGCCATCGGGGTGTCCGGATCCGACGGACCGGAGCTCTCCGCCCGTGTCCGCCTGGACACCGGGCCCGGCACGCTCGCGCGAGCGCTCGCGGCGGCCCGGTCCCTGGACGGGTCGCCCGCCGCGGTGGGCTTCTCGACGTGCGGGGTGATCCGCGATGGCGTCGTACGGCTCGCCCCGAACGTCCCCGGCTGGGAGGGGCTCGAGCTGCCGAGGCTGCTCAGGGAGGAGTACGGCGCCGTCCCGGTGGCCATCGACAACGACGTGAACGCGGCGGCCGCGGCCGAGCTGCGCTGGGGCGCCCTTCGCGGAGTCTCCACGGGCGTATATGTGAACCTCGGCACCGGCCTGGCGGCGGCCCTGGTGGTGGACGGGCGGGTGGTGCCGGGCGCCCACGGCGCCGCAGGGGAGATCGGCTACCTGCAGGTGACGCCGGGCGAGCCCGCCTTCGCCGACGGCCGGGTCCCCCTGGAGGAGCGGGTCTCCGGCGGCGCGCTGGCCGCCCGCGGCACCGCCCTCCTGGGCCGCCCCACCACGGCTGCGGAGCTCCTGGCCGAGGCAGGCGCGCGAGAGCTGGTGGAGGAGGCGTTGCGGACCCTCGCCATGAACGTAGCGAACCTGTGCGTGATGCTCGACCCGGAGCGCCTGGTCGTGGGCGGCGGCATGATGGGCGCCGCCGACCTGATCATGCCGAGGCTGGCGGCCGAGGTCGCCCGCGCGGTGCCGTTCCCGCCGGAGCTGCGCCCGGCCAGGTTCGCGGACGACGCTCCCCTGCTGGGGGCGCTGGCGCTGGCCCGCGCGGAGTTAGCGTAGAGGTATGGTGCCAGAGAAGGTGCGACTCACTGAGGAGAAGGCCACGCTCCTCGCCACCCTGTACGGGCGGGCGCTCGACGCGAGGTCCAGGCACCCGATACTCGGTGACGACATGGCCGTCGAGGCGGTCGGCCGGATCGACTTCGACTTCCGCGCGACCGGCATGAGCCCCGCCCTGGCCGCCGCCGTCGCACTCAGGGACCGCTTCATCGACCGCTGGGCCGCCGAGTACCTCACCACACACCCTGAGGCCACCGTGCTCCACCTGGGCTGCGGCCTCGACACCCGCTTCTACCGGCTGGCGCCGCCGCCCACCGTCCGCTGGTACGACGTGGACTACCCCGAGGTCATCGAGTTGCGCCGCCGGCTGTTCCCCGAGCGGCCGGGCCACCGCATGATCGGCTCGTCGGTCACCGACCTGAAGTGGCTGGAGGAGGTCCCGGACGACGTTCCCGCGCTGGTCGTCGCCGAGGGCCTGCTCTACTACCTCCAACCGGAGGACGGGCGGGCCCTCCTGCGGGCGATCGTGGACCGCTTCCCCGGCGGGCAGCTCGTCTTCGACGCCGTGAGCAGGCTCGGAGTACGGCTGCAGAAGCTCAACAGGCCCGTACGGAAGGCCAGTGCCACGCTCTATTGGGGCATCGACGGCCCAGGCGAGCTGGTGGCGATCCATCCGAGGCTGCGCTGCGCCAGCGCGGTGAGCGCGTTCGACATGGACGGGTTCGACCGCCTGTCGGCGCCGCATCGGATCTCGGCCTGGATCGCCGGGGCGCTGCCGGGGGTGAAGCGGTCGGCGATGTTCTACCGGCTCGAGTTCTGAGGAGCCCCGCCGTTGTCCCGGCGGTCCAGGGCTGTCTGCAGGGCCTCCGCGGCCTCGTCCTCGTGCTCTTCCGAACGGTTCCAGGCATACATGTCGTACATGTGAACTCATCTCATTTCGCGAGCGTTCCAGCGGGGGGACGTCGGACTCCGGTCTCACGGACCGGACGGATGGGGACTTACTGGCCGACACAACGCCTCTCACCGCGGCGAGTCGTCGACCTGCCCTAACAGGCCCCGCCGCGGCAGGTAATAAGTACGAGCACCTGGCGCATTTCCTGCAACAGTACCCCAGCAATCTCGTTGGATGTCCTACTATCTCGCATGTTGAGACGCAAAAGGGCCGCCACCCGGAACGATCCGGATGACGGCCCCGAGGCCGAAGAGGGCGGTCAGTCCTCCAGGTCCACCGAGCGGCCGCTGTCGGCGCCGATCTCGTTGACAATCTGGTCGATCACGTCGGCCGGGATCCCGGAGTCGACGGTCAGCGCGATGAGCGCCTTGCCGCCCTTGGTGGAGCGGGCCACCTGCATCGAGGCGATGTTGACGCTGTGCTCACCCAGCAGGCGGCCGACCACACCGACGATGCCGGGACGGTCGGTGTAGGTGAAGAACGCCAGGTGGGCCGTCGGCTCGATCTCCATCTCGTAGCCATTGACCTCGACGATCTTCGTGATCTGGCGAGGGCCGGAGAGCGTGCCGGACACCGAGACCTGACGGCCGTCGGCGAGCAGGCCGCGCACGGTCACCACGTTGCGCCAGTCGGGGCTCTCCGAGCTGGTCACCAGCTCCACGGTGAGGCCGCGGTCCTTGGCCAGCAGCGGCGCGTTGACGTACGTGACCTGCTCCTCGACCACGTCGGCGAACACGCCCTTGAGCGCCGCCAGCTCGATCACCCGCACGTCCTCGGAGGCGATCTCGCCGCGCACCTCGACGTCGAGCTTGGTGGCCACCTCACCGGCCAGGGCGGTGAACACCCGGCCGAGCTTCTCGGCCAGCGGCAGGCCCGGCTTGACGTCCTCGGCCACCACGCCGCCCTGGACGTTGACCGCGTCCGGCACGAACTCGCCCCCGAGCGCCAGCTTCACGCTCCGCGCGACCTGGGTGCCGGCCTTCTCCTGGGCCTCATGCGTGGAGGCACCGAGGTGAGGCGTGGCGACGACCTGGTCGAGCTCGAACAGCGGGCTGTCGGTGCACGGCTCCTTGGAGAACACGTCCAGACCGGCGCCGGCGACGCGGCCCTCCTTGATCGCCGAGTAGAGCGCGCCCTCGTCGATGATGCCGCCGCGGGCGACGTTGATGATGCGCACGGACGGCTTGACCTGGTGCAGCTCCCTCTCACCAAGGAGACCGACGGTCTCCTTGGTCTTCGGCGGGTGCAGCGTGATGAAGTCCGATCGCTTGAGCAGGTCCTCGAAGCTGACCAGCTGGACGCCGATCTGGGCGGCGCGGGCCGGCGGCAGGTAAGGGTCGTATGCGATGATCTCGACGCCGAACGGCAGCAGCCGCTGGGCCACGAGCTGGCCGATCTTGCCGAAGCCGACGATGCCGATGACCTTCTCGTCGAGCTCGACACCGGTGTACTTGGACCGCTTCCACTCCCCGTTCTTCAGCGCGCCGTGGGCCTGAGCCGTGTTGCGCGCGCTGGCCAGGATGAGGGCGACGGTCTGCTCGGCGGCGCTGGTGATGTTGGAGGTCGGCGCGTTGACGACCATGACACCGGCCTTGGTGGCCGCTTCGACGTCGACGTTGTCGAGACCGACCCCGGCTCGGGCGACCACGCGCAACTTGGGCGCGGCCGCGATGGCCTCGGCGTCGACCTGCGTGGCGGAGCGGACGATCAGCGCGTCCACGTCTGCGAGAGCGGGCAGCAGCTGGGAACGGTCGGCGCCGTCGGTGTGGCGGACCTCGAAATCAGCCCCGAGTACGGCGAGGCCTGCCTCGGACAGCTCTTCTGCTACCAGAACGACGGGCTTGTTCACTGGTGTGGATCCTTAACGGCACGGCGGGCTTCGGGGGACACGTCCACGGATCCCCCGACGGTCCCACAGAGTGTATCCGGCGCTTGTGAACGCGTTCACGAGGCACCCACCATGTGAGACGGGTCCGCCCTACCCATCAGGCGACAAACTCATCCACTCCGCTCACATCTTTGTCTTGATCGGGAGATTTATTCGCCATTAGCCTGATAAGCCGTGGCCGAGTACTTAGGGTTCGTCTTATGAGCATCGGGAATCCTGCGCTTGCCGACGTGCTCGCACAGCATGGCACCCCGCATCGCCTGCTGAGCGCTCTCGCCGACGGTGGAGTCCTGGTGGCAGTGCGACCAGATCGCTCAGTCGTCCTCGGGACGACGCAAGCCGGTGACCGAGTGCTGCTCGGTTACACCAGCGCTGTCACCTATGCCAGGCACCGCGGCAGTCATTCCCTGTCGGCGTGCGACGCCGACACCATCCTGGACATCCAGCGCGTCACCGGTGTGCGGGAGATCGTGATCGACGCGGCCGGACCAGCCGCCGCGGCCGTGCCCATCGACGATCTCCAGCGGTTCCTCACCTCGACGCGCACGGGGCCGACGCCCGTCCTGTCAGGGGCGGCGCCTGCCGCGTACGCGACAGGGGCGATGGCGACCGTGTCACGCGGTGCCGCGCTGGCCCAGGTGGCGCCTCCGACCCCGCAGGCGCCGGTGCTGCCGTGGGTGCCCGCGCCCCGGCCGCACCTGTCGGGGCCCATGCAGCAGGTGGACCCCGGATACCGGCGGTGCACCCATCCAATCCTGCCCGCGCTGCGCCAGGCCATCGGACAGCTGCTCATGGACTTCCCGCTCGTGCATCACGTCTGGATCTCCGAGGCGCGTACGGCGTCCGGGGTTCCCGGGATCATGCTCCATGTGAAGGTGCACATGTCGGCCGCCGAGGACGTCGTACGCGACCTGCACCGCCTGGTCCGCGCCCGCCTGCCGCAGTTCGCTGCCTCCGGGGCGCCGATCCTGATGGCCAGGGTGGCGGACGCGCGCAGCGAGCGCCGGATGATCGAGATCGGCGCGCACGTGGTGTGCGCGAGCGTCGCCGACTGACGCGAACGGTACGCGCAGGGGCCTGTTAACTCGGGCCCCTACGCGTACGCGCCGGAAAGTAGGCCCTCCCGAACAAGCCCTCGCTCGGCTTGAATGAGGGCATGATCACACCGGTGGTGACGGCGTCCACCGTCCCCAGGGGCGTACGCCTCGGCTACGGCGTGGGGTCGTTCTGCACGGCCACGGTCACCACCGTGCCCGGCCTGCTCCTGCTGTACTACATGACCAACTCCCTGGCCGTGCCCGCCTGGCTGGCCGGGGTCGTGGTCACCGTGCCCAAGGTCTGGGATCTGATCGTCAACCCGCTGGTGGGCCGCTGGTCGGACCGGACCAGGTCGCGCCTCGGCCCGCGGCGGCCCTGGATGCTGGCCGGCGCCTGCACGCTGCCGATCGCGTTCTTCCTGATGTTCGCCGGTCCGCCGCTGACGGGCGTGCCCGCCGCCCTTTACGTGGGGGTGTGCTTCCTCGGGACGGCGACGGCGTACGCGCTGTTCGAGGTGCCGTACAAGACGATGCCCGGCGAGATGACGCACGACTATCACGAGCGCACCTCGCTGCTGCAGTGGCGGATGGTCTTCATCGGCGTGGCCACCGCGATCAGCGGCGTGCTGGCCCCGGCCATCGCCACCAGCCAGGGCGATGACGGCGCGCTGGGCAGCTACCGGCTGATGGGGACGACGATCGCGGTCATCCTGCTGCTGGCCATGCTGGGCTCGTTCTTCGGCACGGCCCGCGCTCCCATGACCGGCGCGCCGGAGGCGGACCGGGGCGGTTGGCGCGAGCAGTTCGCCGCGATCAAGGGCAACCGGCCGTTCCTCTGGCTGACCGTGCTGGCCTGCACGCAGATGCTCGCCGTGAGCATGATGCTGGCCGCCGCGCCGTACTTCGCCGCGTACACGCTCGGCTCGCCGAAGGCCACGCAGACGCTCTTCGCCGCGCTGGTCGGCCCGATCCTGCTGACGATGCCGCTGTGGGTGCGGCTGTCCAGGCGCTTCGACAAGCGCGGCGCGATGATCGTGGCGGTGCTGCTGTACGGGGGCGGCACGACGGCGGCGCTGGCCACGCCGCTGTTCGGCGCCGTGTGGGCGCACGTCACGATCCTGCTGGTCGGCGTCGGATACGCCGGACTGCAACTGCTGCAGTACTCCATGCTCGCGGACGTGATCGCGATGGACGCCGCCGCGACCGGCAAGCGGCGCGCGGGCGTGCTGACCGGGCTGTGGACCGCCATCGAGAGCGGCGTCAGCGCGTTCGGGGCGCTGGTCTTCGGCGTGATCCTGTCGATCGGCGGCTTCGTCGAGTCCGAGCCGAGCAGGCCGGTCCAGCAGCCGGACAGCGCGTTGACCGCGGTCCTGATCGGGCAGGCCGCGGTCCCCGCGTTGATCATTTTCCTGTCGGCGCTGATGACGCTGAGATATCGGCTCACGCCACCCGGCGGGCCAGCACCAGACACGTCCGCGTGAACGCCCCGGCCACCAGCGCGGCCAGCAGCGGCAGCCCCACCACGACCCCGGCCAGGAAGAGCCAGGGGACGGCGATCGTCGTGGATCCCGGGTCGAACAGCGCCGTGCTCCCGTAATCGATCCGGGTCAGCGGCCAGGTCAGCGCAATGCCGCTGACGGTGCCCGCGACCAGGCCCACGAGGGCGCCGAGGCCGGAGATGTAGGCGGCCTGAGCTGCCACCACGAGCCTGCGGACCCGCGCCGTCCCGCCGACGGCGGACAGGGTGTCGAGGTCCTGGCGCATGTCGGCGGCGGCCAGCCCCGTGGCCGCGAACGTGCCGCCGAGCACCAGGACCAGCGCGGCCGCGAGCAGGATCAGCAGGGTCACGAAACGGTTCTCGGCGTAGCCCCTCTCCACGACGGCGTAGGCATTGTCGCCGATCATGGTCCTGATCTCGGTGGACAGACGCTGCTCGTCGACATCTGTGTACGCCGCGTAGAGCGTCCGCTGCGCGACCTTGAGCCCCGTCGGCGCCAGCGCGGACGGCGGGATCACCGCGCCCCTCTGACCCGCCTCGGCCGCTGCCACCGCCACGGCAGGAACCCGGAAGGTCTTGACCGGCTTCATGTCCCAGTCTTCGGCCTGCAGCGTGATCATGCCGTCGCGCACCATGCCGGGGCTGAACACCACGGCCTTGCCCGCCGCCAGTGCCGCCGCCGCCTGCGGATCCCTGCGTTTCTGCAGGAAGGCGAGCACCTCTTGGTCGGCCACCTCCACGGAGCCGAAGCCATAGTCGACAGATCGGCACTCGCGCTTGCAGTCCTCCGGCCAGGTGACACTCAGATTGAGGGGCCGGCCCCGCGCGTCCTTCGCGTCCAGCCCGTTGACCAGGCTCACCCCCGGCAGCTTCTGCTGGACGAGCGCCCGCACCCGCGCCCACCCCTGATCGTCCGTCTCCCAGGCGCGGATCACCGTGGTGCCCGTGGGGACGATCGAGCCGCGTCTCGCCTCCTGGCTGACATACTCGCTGTTGACGCCGATGCCGAGCGTGACGGCCCCCATGGTGGCCGCCATGACCGCGGCGGTGGCGGAGGCCGTACGGACGCGGTGGCGGGAG
>NZ_JBFAMX010000490.1:0-7891 GCF_040659615.1 Nonomuraea sp. NPDC049784 | reverse complement strand
CGACGACGGCGTTCAGCCCGAGGTAGACGAAGACGAGCAGCGTGGCGATGCCGATGGCCTCGGTGAAGCCCATCAGGAACACCCCGCCGAGCATCGCCAGCAGCACGAGCGTGACCGGCACCCGCTGCCCGACCAGGAATCCGCGCACGAACGGGTTCTCCAGGATGTGCGCGGTCGCGTCCGCCGCCGACAACGTCATCGTGATCACGAAGTCGGTCGCCGCGAAACCCAGCAGGACCAGCACGAACAGCTTTCCGCCCCAGTGCGGCGCGAGCTTCTCCAGCATCGCGATCGAGCCCTGGCCGTACGGGCTCTCCACCGCCACCCTGCGATAGACCGGCAGCGCGCCCAGCAACGTCAGCGCCACCAGGAACAGCGTGGCCAGCGGCGACAGCAGCCCGGCCGCCAACGCCGCGATGCCCGGCTGGTAACCCAGCGTGGAGAAGTAGTCCACGCCGGTCAAGCACATCACCCGCCACCACGGGTGCTTCACATGGGGACCGTGCTCGATCTGCCTACGGTCGGTCTGCAGGCCCTCCAGCAGCCAGGAACGCAGCGTCCCTTGCGTAGCGGCCGACCGCTTCGCCAGCACCATAACGGTCACCCCTTATCAAGACCGCATGGCACACTTTCCACGGCGATGGGGTAATCGACCTGATCAGAGCGCCAAGAAAGCGTATAAATCAGGAACGGCCAGAGGCCCGCACAGAGCGGCGCCCCGGCCGTTCGTGCACGGCCGAGGCGCCAACGTTTTGGCGCCCCAGTCACGTTTCCTGACTGGGGCAAGTCGAGACTAGGGCTTTTCATCCGTTTTGTATAGCTTTGTGGCTAAATTTCATCGCGGACTTGGCCCGTCAGCAGAATGTCGGTGGCCTGCCCTAGCCTCTGACGATGGACATCATCCTGATCCCCGGTTTCTGGCTCGACGGCTCGTCGTGGGACGAGGTCGTTCCCGCCTTGACACAGGCGGCGCATCGCACGCGCGCGCTCACGTTGCCCGGCATGGAGTCGAAAGACGCCGACCGCTCCAAGATCACCTTGCGCGACCACATCGACGCGGTCGTCGAGGTGATCGACTCGTACGACCCGGCCGACGGCAAGGTCGTGCTGGCCGGGCACTCCGGCGGTGGCGCGGTCGCCCACGCGGCGGTCGACGCGCGCCCCGATCGTGTCGCCCGCGTGGTGTACGTCGACAGCGTTCCCCTCGGGGAGGGCGGGGTCATCAATGACGAGCTTCCCGTCGTGAACGGCGAGGTCCCGTTGCCGGACTGGTCACTGTTCGAGGCGGAAGACCTGGTCGACCTCGACGACAAGCTGCGCGCGGCGTTCCGCGAGCGCGCCATCCCGACGCCCGCGCACGTCACGAGCGACCCACAGCGGCTCTCCTCCGACGAGCGTCGCTACGAGGTGCCCGTCACCGTCATCGCGTGCGAGTTCTCGAGTGCGACGCTCCGGGAATGGATGGAGCAGGGGCAGGGGTTCACGCGGGAGCTCGCGAAGATCCGCGACGTCGGCTACATCGACCTGCCCACGGGGCACTGGCCGCAGTTGACCCGGCCGGAAGAGCTCGGGCGGGCGATTCTGGCGAGCGTCGGCCCAGCCTGATCGCTTGCCTCAGAGCCCTCTCGGCGGAAGGGGCTCTGAGGCGTGGCAGGTCCATGCGAAACCATTGAGGCACCCTAATGACGGTAAATCTCGGAGAACCTTGACTAAAGAATCACATGTACGGGTCTCGCCCAAAGCCGGGACACATGTAGACAGATAGCGTGAAGTTCCCCAGGGGACGCCCGTATCGGCTGCTACGTCTCCCATGGCTGGCAAGTCCGAAACTCATCGCTGTGCCGCTGAGCATGGTCCTCGCGATCACGCTCGCCGACATACTGACCCCTGGGAGCATCCACCTCGGGCCGCTGCTGGTGGCCGCACCCGCGGTCACGGCCTCCTTCGCCGGCCCCTGGCTCACCGCCGCCATCGGTGCCCTGGCGATCTCGGGCGAAGTCCTCATCGACCTACACCATCATCTGCTCCACAACCAGGACGTTCAGGCGGGACTGGGCGGCTTCGCCCTGGTCTCGCTGTTCGTGGTGCTGTTCGCCCTGGTCAGGGATCGCCAGCGGCGCGAGCTGACCCAGGTCCGCTCGGTGGCCACGGCGGTGCAGACGGCCCTGCTGCGGCCGGTGCCCGAACGCCTCGGGCCGCTCCACCTGGCCTCCGCCTACCTGGCCGCGGAGGCCGAGGCCCAGATCGGCGGCGACATCTACGCCGCCGTTCGCACGCAGCACGGCACCCGGCTGCTCATCGGTGACGCCCGTGGCAAGGGCCTGCCCGCGATCTCCGAAGCCGCCGCCCTGCTCGGCGCGTTCCGCGAGTGCGCCCGCCGACGCTCGGAGCTGCCCGATCTGGTCGCCGACCTGGAAGAGAGCTTCCACCTCACACAGAGCCAGAGCGAGGCGGCGGAAGCCGAGTACGCGGAGAGCTTCGTGACGGCCGCGATCGTGGACATCCCCGACGAACGTCCGGTGCTCACGATCGTCAGCTGCGGCCATCCGCCACCGCTGCTGCTGCGCGCGGGCCGGGTCATCTCCCTCGACAGCAGCCAGCCCGCGCCGCCCCTGGGCCTCGGCGGCCTCTGCGCGCCGCAGCACACGCTCACCAGTTTCCCGTTCGAGCAGGACGATGTCCTCCTGCTCTACACCGACGGCGTCATCGAGGCCCGCGACGCCGCGGGCACGTTCTTCCCGCTGACGCAGAGGGCCGCCCGCTGGGCCGGGGAACGGCCGGAAGGGCTCCTCAAGGGCATCTGCGCCGACCTGCTCGCGCACGTCGGCGGCCGCCTCGGCGACGACGCGGCCCTCATCGCGATCCGCCGCCTCGCCGGGGCGTGACCCGGCGCCCATAGGCCTGCTACTCGTGTGAGCGGGCCGCCTTCCACTGCGGGCTGTCGAGGAAGTGGTTGTCGTACAGGTCCTGCGAGTCGAGCAGCTCCTGGATCGTGGCCTCGCCCGTGCGCAGCCGAGCCAGCAGGCGGAAGTACTCGAAGCGCTCCACGCCCGGCGTGATGACGATCAGCAGGTCCGCCTCCGTACCGGGGACCGCGGCGAAGGCGTGGGCGACGTTCGGCGGCACCACGGCCATGTCGCCCTCCTCCAGCGTGAGCACCTCATCCCCCGCCAGCACCTGGGCGGCGCCGCCGAGGACGTAGAACAGCTCGCTGGAGGCGGAGTGCAGGTGCGGCGTCGCACCGTCGGCGCCCGGCGTGAGCGTCATGCGCAGGCTGCTCAGGGCGCCGCCGGTGGCGCTGGAGTCGAGCAGGAGCCGGCCGGTGGCCGGCGCGTCACCGCCACCGATGATCTCGGCGTCGGCCGAACGTACGAGTGCGGTGCCAGGAACGGCGAGCGACATGATGGATCCCCTTCTGGGTTGACTGATGATCGGCTTATAGGTGTGAGGCATACCGGCCGCGGCGGCGACCAGCCGCTCGGCCTACGTGCCAGTGGGCGCCGTCGAAGGCGGCGGCGACCAGGCGTGGGGGTCAGAGGGCGCCGTCGAGTGCGACGTTGACCAGGCGTTCGGCGTAGGCGCGGTCCACCGGGTTCCCGGTGATCAGAACGCGGTAGTAGAGCGCTCCGGCGAGCTGCTCCAGGAGCGTCATCGCGTCGACGTCCGGGCGGAGCCTGCCCTGGTCTCGGGCGCGTTCGATGAGCCGGCAGGCCAGCGCGTTGCGGCGGGCGTAGACCTCCCGCTCCAGCTCGCCGACGTCGTCGTGCCGCGCGGCGGCGGCGACCAGCTCGGCCACCGTGCCCGCCGAGCGGCTTTCCTCTCCCTGCGGCAGGCCCGCGGTACGCATCCGGTTGAGCCCGGCGGCGATCTTCTCCATGTAGTCGGTGAGGTCGCGCCGGATGTCGCCGCTGTCGGTGATCTCGTCGTACGACTGCAGCCTGGCCACCACCGCCAGGGCCAGGTGGTCCTTGGTGGGCCAGCGACGGTACAGCGTGGTCTTGGCGATGCCCGCCCGCTCGGCCACCTCGTCGGTGGACAGGCCGCCGTACCCGTGGCTCAGCAGCAGCTCGGTGGCCGCTTGCAGGACCCGTTCGTCAACGTCCGCGTCGCGCGGGCGTCCCCGTGGCGCCATGGCGATCCCTCCATTCCGCTACTCAAGTAGCGAAATTCAAGATACGCCGGGCCGTCCAATTTCGCAACAACGGTAGCGTAAATGGCTGCGACCCCGCCGAGCCCGGTCGGCGCCTGCGGGCCGAGACGGTCGTCCGCGCCGCACGGGTTGCCGCCACCTTGCTCAGCCGCCGGACAGGAAGTCGCACAGGTGGGCCAGCAGGACGTCCGGCCGCTCTTCGGGGATGAAATGGCCGCACTCCGATCCGGCATGCCGCTGTCACGTCAGGCCCCGTGGCCGTTGACACCTGCCCAGATTCCGGCTCAGCCCGTAGAGCCCTGCCGGCACCTGCAGGACACGATCCGCCAGCGCCGGACACGGCACGAACGCGGGCGACCAGAACGCTCAACACCGTTCGGAGCATTCGGCCGAGCATGCGCAACCCATGCTCAGTCCACAGAAACGGTTGTTCAGGGTGAGCCGTCCTGGACGGTGGTGATGGCCGGTGGTTCCTCGATCAAGACGCTGCTCCTGTCTGCTTGATCGACGCCGTACGTCGCCGGATCTCCGCACCAGGCCGGCGCATCTGCGCCGCCGGTGGAGCTCGGTGCCGGTTCTTCATCCGGCGTTCATGATGCGGACAACGGGCGGCGCGATCGACTTCTCCGTGGCATCGTTGGGTCGGCTTGTGTAAAGCGTCCCACGCTGGAGGCAATGTCCCATGCCCTCATCTGTTTCCCGTCGTTCCTTCCTCGGCCACGCCACCGCAGGCAGTCTCGGCATCGCGTTCGCCGGCAGCCTCGAGGCCATCTCCGGTCCCGCCGCGTTCGCGGCAGCCCGGCCCGCGGCCGGCTACGGCCCGCTGGTCGCCGATGCGGCCGGAGTGCTGGCCCTGCCCGCCGGGTTCTCGTACCGGATCGTCGCTCAGGCGGGGGTCACCCTGCTGGAGAGCGGCGAACCGACCCCGAGCGACGCCGACGGCACCGCGAGCTTCCCTCATGGCAGGGGTGCCACGCTGGTCAACAACCACGAGATCGGCGGCGGCGAGCCGTACCGGGTGCCCACGCTGCCCGGCCTGACCTACGACCCGGGGGCCGGCGGCGGCACCACGAACATCGACGTGGACGCGCGCGGCGAGCGCATCCGCGAGTACGTCAGCCTGGCCGGCACGCACAACAACTGCGCCGGCGGCAAGACCCCCTGGAGCACCTGGCTGACCTGCGAGGAGACCGAGCAGCGCGCCGGTGGGGCCTTCCAGAAGGACCACGGGTACGTGTTCGAGGTCGACCCGTTCGACCGCCAGGCCAACCAGGACCCGGTGCCGCTGAAGTTCCTCGGCCGTTACTCGCATGAGGCCGTCGCGGTTGACCCGCACACGTCGGCGATCTACCTGACCGAGGACGCCGGCGGGCCGAACGGGCTGTACTACCGCTGGACCCCGCCGAGGAAGTTCCGCGGCGGCAAGGGTGCGCTGCGGGCGCTGGCGCTGTCCGAAGGCGGCGACACCGCGGGCAAGCTGGAGGCGATGAGCTGCTACCAGGACGACACGCACGTCGCCGACCTGTCGGCGGCGACGGCGCCGGGCACTCGGTACAAGGTCCGCTGGGTCGAGGTGCCCGACCGCGACGCGAAGACCACGTCGACCCGCAAGCAGTTCACCGACGACCAGATCACCCGCAGCCGCAAGCTGGAGGGCGCCTGGTGGGCCGACGGCGGCGCCTACTTCGTGGCCAGCTTCGCCCGCCACACCGACGGCAGCGCGAACGAGCACGACGGCCAGGTGTGGTTCTACGACCCGCGCCACGAGACGGTCACGCTCAAGGTCCTCTTCGGCGTCAACCCCGACCCCGCCCAGGACACGAACTTCGACGGCCCCGACAACATCACGGTCTCGCCGTACGGCGGGGTGATCCTCGCTGAGGACGGCGAGGGCATCCAGCACCTGGTGGGCGTCACCGATCGCGGCCAGTCGTACCCGATCGCGCGTAACGACCTCAACGACAGCGAGTTCACCGGCCCGACCTTCAGCGCCGACGGCCGCATCCTGTTCGCCAACATCCAGACGCCGGGGTATGTCTTCGCCATCGCCGGCCCCTGGCAGCGCCACCTCAAGGACGGCGACTAAGGCACTCGCCCCCGGTACACGGCCCGCCCACGTGCGGCCGTGTACCGGGGGCGCCCACGTCACCCGGTGAAGCGGATCGTCGCCCCTTGGCCGGTGATCGACAGCGCCCGGAAGTCGAGTTCGCCGATGCCCCCAGAGGTGCCCTCTCCCAGGTAGGCGCTGCTGCCCCCGCTCCACACGACGATGACGTCCGCGCCGGCCATCTCGTTGTACTGCTTGGCGACGTGCACCCAGCCGCTCAGGCCGTACTTCCTGGCGACGCGGAACTTCACTGGCTTCGTGAACGTGAACTTGCACTTCCCGTCGTAGCATCCGCGGAGGCTGGGCTTGGCCGCGGCGGCGGCCGGGCTCGCGGCCAGGGCGGGCGCCGCGAGCAGGGCGCACGCGAGGGTCAGGGCGGTGAGGGCCTTCCGGTGCATGGTCTCCCTTTCTCTTGGTTCGCAAGGGCCTTTGTACCGGCGGCGGCCCGGGAGGGGTCCCGGCGCACGTTTCCAGGGGTGATTGAATCGGGTCTCACCCGAACGAAGGGGGAGTTATGACGGTGGACCGCGAACGTAGCGTGGTGTTCGGAGAGGCGGTCGATCAGTACGAGTCGGCCAGGCCCGGCTATCCCGCCCAGCTCGTCACCGAGGTGCTGGACTACGCGCCACCCGGCCCGGTGCTGGAGGTGGGCGCGGGCACGGGCAAGGCCACGGCCGGCTTCGCCGCCCGGGGCGCGGATCTGACCTGTATCGAGCCCGATCCGAGGATGGCCGCCGCGCTGACGGCGAAGTGCCCGGGCGCCCGGGTGGAGATCGGCATTTTCGAGGAGTACGTCCCCGACCGGGCGTTCGCCCTGCTCTACTCCGCGCAGGCCTGGCACTGGGTCGACAGGGAGAGGCGCTGGGACCTCGCCCACGCGGCGCTGGCACCTTCTGGAGCGGTGGCGGTCTTCTGGAACCACTACGTCGTCACCGACCCCGGCCTGCGATCGGCGCTGGCCGCGGTGGACGCACGCTACGGGGTGACGACGTCGAGCCTGCACCGCATCGACTCGGTCCGGGCCGAACAATCGGAGCACGAGCTGGCGGACGACCCCCGCTTCACCGACCTCGGCCAGCGCCACTACACGCGCACCGAACGGTACGAAGCCGGCCGCTACCTGGACCTGGTCCGCTCCATCTCCGCATACAGGATCCTGGACCCCGGCACCCGCAACGAGCTGTTGCGGGAGATCGCCGCCCTGCTCGGCGACGGCGTCGATCTGACCCTCGCCACCGACCTCACCCTCGCCCGCCGGGCACGCTGACCCGGCCCTCAACGCCCCGGTCCGCTGGCCCCTTCCAGCTCGGTCAGGTCGGCGGTGTGGTCGCGTTCCATCGCGGCCGCCAGCTCGCGTGCCTCCGGCGCACCGCCCGAGCTCTGCTCGCCCTTGGCCACCAGCACGAGCTGGTCCAGGTACGCCCGGAACAATGCGACGAACCGCCGGTCGAAGGCGTCGTCCCGGAGGCCGGTCAGCGTACGGAGGTCGTCGGCCGTGGGCATGCCCGGCATGTCGTGCTGGGTGTGCGGGTTCTCGCCGGTGACGCGCGCCTGGGCGAGCAGGGCGCGCAGCCGGGCACGTTCGTTCTCGTGCTTCCTGCCGAGCCGGGCGGCCAGGTCTGCGAGCGACCGGC
>NZ_JBFAMX010000489.1:0-7925 GCF_040659615.1 Nonomuraea sp. NPDC049784 | reverse complement strand
CCGGAGTCTCGGCGAAGACCGTCTCCAACGTCCTCCTCGACCGCCCGCATGTCTCGGCCACGACCCGGGCCAGGGTTCAGGCCGCGATCGAGGAGGTCGGCTACGAGGCGGGACATGCCACGAGCCAGGCCGGCCGTGGGCTCGCCTCCGGCCGGACCGGCCGGATCGCCGTCGTCGTCCCGAACCTCTACCAGCCGTACTTCGCGGAGAACGCCGAGCGCCTCATCCTCGCCCTGGCCGAGCGCGGGTTCACCAGCACGCTGCGGATCGCCCCCAGCAGCGCCGGCGAACGCGACGCCGTCCTCGGCGTGACGACCACCGACGTCGACGGCGTCATCATCTGCCCGCACCACCTGTCCGATGAGCTGCTCGCCGGTGCCGCCCCGCGGCGCCCGGCGGTGGCCCTCGGTGGCGCTCCGATCAAGACGCTTGACTCTGTGTTGATGGGGGAGCACGCGGGCTTCGTGGCGATCACCCGGCATCTGCTTGCCACCGGCCGGCGCCGGCTCGCGTTCGTGTGGAACGGTCCGGTTGGCGCCGTCCCGACAGGGGACCGGTACGCCGGGTTCCTCGCCGCGCTGGAGGAGTACGGCATCGAGCATGACCCGTCGCTCGTCGCCAACAGTTCGGACTGGGACCGCAGGGCCACGGGTTACGAGGCGATGGTGGGGCTGCTGCGGCGCTCCGGCCCCAGGTTCGACGCCGCGGTGTGCGTCAACGACACGATGGCCGTGGGCGTGCTGAAAGCCCTGCACACGCACGGGATCCGCGTCCCTGACGACGTCGCCGTCACCGGCTTCGACGACACGGACGAAGGCGAGTTCACCATCCCGTCGCTGTCGTCGGTGAGTCCTGATCAGGGCTCGATGGTGGCCGCCGCCGTCCACCTGCTCATCGAGCGTCTCGACGGTTACGACGGCGAGGCCCGACAGGTGCACACCGGTGTGCACCTGCTGGTCCGCGACTCGTCCGCGCTGGTCTGACCCACCCTTCACCCCTTGATCCGGTGACTTGTCGCCTTCTTTGTCTTGTCGTTGACATCGCTGAAGGAGCGCCCCTAACATCGCTGAAACATTCACCGAGATCCGGGTCACACCCTCCGTCCCCCCTTAGGAGGACCACATGGCCACCCCACCGGTTCTGTCCCGCCGTGCCTTCGTCGTCGCGGCCGGCCTCACCGCACTCGCCGGGTGCTCCGGCAAGGACTCGACAAGCGATCCGAACACGCTGCGGATCGCGGTCACCAAGCATCCGTTGACCAAGCCGATGAGCACGATGGAGTGGCCCAAGCAACTGGAGAAGATCGCTGGAGTGAAGATCCAGTGGCAGGAGATCTCGGCCGACTGGGACCAGAAGAAGTCCACCATGCTGGCGGCCGGCGACGTGCCGGACTTGATCGTCGGTACGAACGGGATCACGAATTCCGACATGGGCACATACCGGACGCTGTTTGAGAACCTGGCCGACGACCTGGACGCGTTGCCGAACGTGAAGGCGTTGTTCGCGGCGAAGCCGCAGCTGAAGTCGATGGCCACGTTGTCCACCGGCGAGATCTACTCGATCCCGGGCTACAAGCGGTTCTGGCCGACGACCGTCACCCACCAGTACATCAACAAGCAGTGGCTCGACCGTCTCGGCCTGAAGGTGCCGACCACCTGGGACGAGTTGTACACCGTACTCGTCGCGTTCAAGGAGGAGGACGCGAACGGGAACGGTGACAAGAACGACGAGATCCCGATGGACTGGTCGCCGGTCGGCACGGGCGGCTTCGGGTACTTCCAGCCCAGTGTGCTGCTCGGCAGCGTCGGCCTGCCGATCGCGGGCGGCGGTGGCCAGGGCTATTTCCTCGAGGACGGCAAGGTCGGCAACTTCCTCGTCGACGAGCGCTACAAGCGAGTGATCCAGTTCCTCCATCGTTGCTACGCCGCGGGCCTGGTCAGCAAGAACGTCATGACGCAGGACTATTCGGCGTACCAGGCGGTCGGCCGCGGTTCCGGTGACGTGGCCAGGGTCGGCTTCAGCTGGGGCTGGACGGCCAGCGACCGGTTCGGTGCCCAGCTGGCCGACCAGTACGTCGCGATGGCGCCGCTGCTCGCGGAAGCCGGCCAGACGACCCCGGTGACCTGGACGTACGACTCCAACAGCGAGAACTTCCCGTCGAACCAGATCGTCATGTCCGCGAAAACGAGCAACAAGCAGGCAGCGCTCAAGGTCATCAACGCCTTCTACGACAAGGAGATGTCGCTGCAGGTGCTGTGGGGCGATCTCGGCCGGTACGTCAAGAAGGTCAGCGACAAGGAGTACGAGGTGCTCCCGCCGGCCGACCCCAAGACCGACCCGTCGACCTTGAAGTGGACGGTCACTCTCGCGGACAACGGCCCGCTCTGGATCCGGGACGACATCGAGGTGAAGCTGCCGGCCGACCTCGACGAAGCCGTCGAACAGACGAAGCCGCTGCTGAAGGCGCTGGCGAACATGGACGTGAAAAAGGACGTCTACCCCTTCCAGTTCGTCCAGATGACGCCTGACGACACGAACCAGCTGACGCTGAACAACACCACGATCCTCAACAGCACGATGACGAAGTTCGCCGAGTGGATCACCAAGGGCGGCATCGAGGATCAGTGGGACAAGTACGTTCAGCAGGTCCAGAACGCCGGCCTGCAGAAGAACATCGACGTCTACCAGCGCTACTACGACGAGTACGTGAAGACGCACTGATGACGGAATCACTTGTGGCGGCTCGCGAGCCGGTGGCCGGCGCCCGGAGACGAGCCGGTCTGGGTGCCGGCCGGCATGTCAGCAGGTACTGGCAACTGTGGCTCATGGTCCTGCCGGCCGTGGGGTTCATCGCCCTGTTCATGTACGTCCCGATGTACGGGATCCAGCTGGCCTTCCGGGAGTTCGACTTCACCGCGGGTCTCGCGGGTGGCAAATGGGCCGGCCTGAAGTACTTCCAGCAGTTCTTCGACAGCCCGCTGTTCTGGCCGTTGCTGCGGAACACGTTCGTCATCAGCATCACCACGCTCGTGGTGGGGTTCATCGCGCCGATCATGCTGGCGCTGATGATCAACCAGATCGCCGGTGGCCGGCGCAAGAAGTTCATGCAGACGGCGACGTACCTGCCGCACTTCATCTCGATCGTCGTCATCGTCGGAATGCTGCAGGCGTTCCTCAACCCGTCCACCGGACTGCTGACCCAGGTCTTCTCCTTCTTCGGTCTCGACGACGTGAACCTCCTCGGCGACACGTCGGCCTTCGTGCCGGTGTACGTGATCTCCGACGTGTGGCAGCACTGCGGGTGGAACAGCATCATCTACCTCGCCGCGCTGTCGCGAGTCGACCCCCAGCTGTACGAGGCGGCCAAGGTGGACGGCGCGAACCGGCTGCAGCTCATCCGGCACGTCGACGTCCCGAGCATCGTGCCGACCATGGTGATCCTGCTCATCCTCACCATGGGCGGCGTACTGAACACCGGTTTCGAGAAGGTGTGGTTGATGCAGAACACCCTGAACCTGCCGGTGTCCGAGGTCATCGCGACATATGTGTACAAGATCGGCATCTTCAGCACTCAGTTCAGCTACGCCACCGCGATCGGCCTCTTCAACACGGTCATCAACTTCGTGTTCCTGATCGCCGCGAACGCGATCGCCCGCCGCGTATCGAACTGGAGCCTGTGGTGAGCGCGACCAACCCGCAGAGCAAGGGATTCTTCCGCAACAAGGCACCGGCCGACGTCGTCTTCATGCTCGCGCTCGGCACGATCTGCGTGGCGGTCCTATTCGCGGTGATCTATCCGGTCTACTTCGTGGTGATCGCGTCCGTGAGCAATCCGTCGCTGACTTCCACCGGCGAGGTGTGGTTGTGGCCGAAAGGCGTGAGCTTCTTCGGCTATCGGGAGATCTTCAACGACGATCGGATCTGGACGGGCTATCGCAACACGTTGCTCTACAGCGTGGCCGGAACCGCGCTGAACCTCGTCGTGACCATCCCGGCGGCGTACGCCTTGTCGCGGCCGGAGTTCCGTCCGCGGCGGATTCTCATGTTGTTCTTCGTGTTCACGCTGTTCTTCAACGGCGGTCTGATCCCGACGTACCTGCTGTATCGCGATCTCGGCCTGCTGGACAACTGGCTCGTGTTCGTCCTGCCGTCAGCGGTGAACGTCTACAACCTCATCATCGCCCGCGCCTTCTTCGAGCATTCCCTGCCGAAGGAGCTGTTCGAGGCGGCGTTGATCGACGGCGTGTCCTACCTGCAGTACTTCGCCAGGGTAGCGCTGCCGTTGTCCAAGGCGATCATCTCGGTGATCGGCCTGTACTACCTGGTCCAGCACTGGAACGACTTCTTCACCGGGCTGGTGTTCGTCCGAGACAACGCCCTGCAGCCGCTGCAGATCGTGCTGCGTGACATTCTCCTTTCCAATCAGGCGTTCGCCGGCGGCGCCGGAACCGGCGGAGGCAGCGGCGTCGGCTACGACCAGCAATATGCCGACCAGATCAAGTACGGCGTGATCGTCGTCTCGAGCCTCCCGGTCCTGGTGCTCTACCCGTTCCTCCAGCGCTACTTCGAGAAGGGCGTCCTCATCGGGTCGGTGAAAGGCTGATGAAACGCGTCCTCACCTGGCACACGAGGGCGGGCGAGGTGGGCCTGCTGCTGCTCAAACTGCACCTGCTGTGGGTGGTGTGGGGTCTGGCCGGTGGCATCGTGCTCGGCGTCTTCCCCGCGACCGCCGCGGTCTACGGCGTCGTCCGCGGCGAGTTCCTGCAGTCAGCCCAGCCGTCAATGGGGCCTCGCGAGTTCCGCCGGATCTGGCGGCAGGAGTTCCGCACGGCCAACGTGGTGGGCTACGTCTTCGCGACGGCTTGGGCGGTGCTCCTGCTGGACCGGCACCTGCTGGAAACCGCCGACCTCGGTGTCGTCGAGCCGCTGCTCGGCGCGGTGCTCTGGCTGGTGACGCTGTTCGTGTCGTGCATGACCGTGAACGTCTGGATCCTCGCTGCCCACTTCGCTGAAGGACCGTTCGCGCTCGTCCGCCGGAGCGCGATCCTCGTCCTCGCCCGCCCGGTCCTGGCGCTTGTCACGCTGCTCGTGGCCGGCGTGATCCTCTGCGTGTACTACCTGGTCCCGGGGCTGGTCCCGGTCTTCGGCGTCGCCGTACCGGCCTTCGCCACTTTCGCCTACGTCTGGGGCACCGCGGTCCTCCCCCCGGCTCGGGGCTCGTGACGGTCTGCCCGCGACATGTCCAGCCATTTCACGACCACTTCGTTTGGAGCCCTCATGACCATGACCTCTGCCGCTGCCGTGCGTGCCCGCCACCCGCTGCCGTTGACCGCGGTCACGATCGATGACCGGTTCTGGGCGCCGCGCCGCGAGTTGATCCGTACCCGTACGTTGCGGCACCAGGAAGGCCAGATGCGCCGGCCCGGTCAGCAGTTCGACGCCCTGACCCTGTCCTGGCGGCAGGGGGATCCGCATGAGCCGCACATCTTCTGGGAAAGTGACGTCGCCAAGTGGATCGAGGCCGCCAGCTACTGCCTGGCCACCACCGACGACCCCGAGCTCGACCGGGCCGTCGACGAGGCCATCGAGCTCCTGGCCGGTGCGCAGCAGGACGACGGCTACCTCAACGCGTACTTCACCGTCGTCAAGCCGGGACAACGGTTCACCGACCTCCGCGACGCCCACGAGCTGTACTGTGCCGGTCATCTCATCGAGGCCGGCGTGGCTCACTTCGAGGCGACCGGGAAGACCCGGCTGCTCGACATCGTGCGCCGCTACGCCGACCTGATCAACACCGTCTTCAGCCCTGACGGCCCCTGCGCCGGCGGCTACTGCGGGCACCAGGAGATCGAGCTCGCGCTGGTCAAGCTCTACCGCGCGACCGGCGAGCGCCGCTACCTCGAGCTCAGCCGGCGGCTCATCGACTGGCGCGGACAGCAGCCCAGCTACTTCGAGGCCGAGCTACAGCGCCGCGGCACCCCCGGCTACTTCGGCACCAGGCTTCCCCAACGGCCCGGGGAAACGCGGCGATTCCGGGAGTACAACCAGAGTCACCAGCCCGTGGCCGACCAGGCCGAGGCCGTCGGCCACTCGGTCCGCGCCATGTACATGTACAGCGCGATGACCGACCTGGCCGGCGAGTACGACGACGACCGGCTGCTCCAGGCCGTACGGCGACTGTGGACCAACCTCACGACCAAGAAGCTGTACGTCACCGGCGGGATCGGCTCCGACCCCCGCATCGAAGGCTTCGGACCCGACCACCACCTGCCCGACGCCCACGGCTACGCGGAAACCTGCGCCGCGATCGGCCTCGTCCAGTGGGCGCAGCGGATGAGCAACCTCACCGGCCACGGCCATTACATCGACACCCTCGAACGCGCCCTCTACAACGGCGTCCTCAGCGGCGCCTCCGCCGACGGCACCCACTACTTCTACGGCAACCCCCTCGCCAGCGACGGCACCGCCGCCCGGCAGGAATGGTTCGAGTGCGCCTGCTGCCCGCCCAACCTCGCCCGGCTGCTCAGCGAACTCGGCCGCTACATCTACGCCCAAGGACCCGACGAAGCCGTCATCAACCTGTACGTGGCCGGCACCGCCCGCTTCACCCTCGCCGGCGGTGAGGTCACCCTCCGCCAAGACACCCGCTACCCCCAGGACGGCCATCTCACGGTCACCGTCACCCCCACCGGCGACGAGACGGAGTTCACCCTCGCCATCCGCATCCCCGCCTGGAGCCCGCAACCCACCGTCACCGTCAACGGCGAACCCGTCCACCAGCCCGTCCTCCGCGACGGCTATCTCACCCTCTCCCGACCCTGGCGGGCCGGCGACAAGGTCGAGATCGACCTCGGCATGGAAGTGCGCCGTACATGGGCGCACCCCGCCGTCGCCTCGGCCGCCGGCAAACTCGCCCTCGAGCGCGGGCCGGTGGTGTTCTGCGTGGAGGGCGTCGACCATGACGGCGCCGTACACAACCTCGCCCTCGCCCGCGACGTCCCCATCCGCGCGATCCCCGACGAGCGGACCGGCGTTGTCACCCTGCACGCCGACGCCACCGCCGAGGCCGCCGCGGACGGCGAGCTATACGGTGACCGCCCACTTGGCCGACGGGGCGTCACGCTGACCGCCGTGCCCTACTTCTCCTGGGGCAACCGCGGTCTCTCCGACATGACCGTCTGGATCCGCGACGGCGGTCCCGCCCAGACTTCCGAGTATGTGGAGAGCTCGGACGGCCGCGGATAGCCGGCACCTGTGCGGGGCTGCCGGCGGCGATGATGCCCGAGCCGGTCGCCACAGCCTGTGGTTGCGGCTCGGCTACCAGGTCTGTCCGTCAGCCTTCGCCGCTGGGGGCGGTCTCGGCGAGCCGGTCGGCCAGGTAGCGGCGTTCGGCCTCGGTGGGGGCCAGGGCCAGCGCCTCGCGGTAGGCGCCCGCGGCCTCGGCGAGGCGGTTGAGGCGGCGGAGCAGGTCGGCGCGGGTCGCGGGGAGCAGGTGGTACCCGGTCAGCTCGCCCGAGGAGTGGAGGGTTTCCACCAGCTCGAGTCCGGCTGCGGGGCCGTCGGCCATCGCCACCGCCACCGCCTGATTCAGCCGCACTACCGGAGACGGTACGACCTGTGCCAGCCGCCGGTAGAGCCCGGCGATCTGTGCCCAGTCGGTATCGGCCGCATCGAGGGCCGTGGCGTGGCAGGCGGCGATGGCGGCCTGCAGTTGGTAGGGCCCGAACCGGTCACGTCGAAGGGCCGCCTGCAGGACGGCGACGCCCTCGTCGATCTCGCCACGGTCCCATCGCGTACGGTCCTGGCGATCCAGGGTCACCAAGTCACCGGCGGCGTCGACGCGAGTCGCGCGGCGGGAGTGGTGGAGCAACATGAGCGCGAGCAGGCCGTGCGCCTCGGGCTCGTCGGGCATCAGCCGTGTCAGC
>NZ_JBFAMX010000488.1:0-7929 GCF_040659615.1 Nonomuraea sp. NPDC049784 | reverse complement strand
CGTAGCCGCCGGAGGATGTCGCCGGCGGCCGGCCTCGTAGCCGCCGGGGATGCCGTCGGCGATCAGCCTCGCAGGTGCGGGGGAATGTCGACCTCCCTCGCCCGCAACTCCTCGCCGAGCGCCTTCGCCTGGGGGTCCATCCTCGGGCTCGCCGCCACGCCCCTGCCGAGCAGGCCGTGGATGACGAAGTTGAGCGCCTTGATGTTGGGGAGCTCGTAGCGGTCGATGCGGTGGTGTTCGAGGGCCGGTAGGAGGCTTCTGAGGGCGTCCGGGGTCAGGTACGTCGCCAGCCAGTCGTACCGTTCTCGCGTGTCGGTCCAGACGCCCAGGTTGGCGTTCCCGCCCTTGTCCCCGGACCGCGCCCCGGCAATCCGCCCCAACGGCACCCGTACGGCGCCGTGCGCGCTCCCTTGCTCGCTGTCCACGGGCGCCGAACTGCGCCGTACTCCGTCCCACCGACCCGGCGCTGTGAGAGTGCCCGGCGCGTGGCCCGTGCCCCCGCCCTCGGGCGCCTCGCCTGCCGCATGTGCGTCGCTTGCCGCGCCCGGGTTGCTCGGCGCACGTCCTGCGCTCGCCGCTTCCGCTGCGAGTGCCGCGGTCGCCACCCTGGTCGCGTCCGATGTCCGCACGGCGCGTGCGTCGTCCGGTGCTTGCGCCGTGTCCGTTGAACGTCTCGCCGCTTGGTCGCCGGAGGCGGGGGCGGGTTGGGGCAGTTCCTTGCCGTTGAGGAAGATCCGTGGGTGGACCTCCGAGGCCGGGATGAGCACCGGCCAGTACACCCCGTACGGCGAGGCGTTGCCCGGTGGGGTGAGGGCGTAGAAGCCCGGGTAGCTGGCCAGGCCCGTTTCCACCACGGCGGAGGAGAAGGCGCGGCCCACCCGGCGTTCGTCGGCGTCCATGACGGTGATCCGCAGCAGGCCCGAGTCCGCCAGCGTCACGTCCACCTGGTCGAACGAGTCCCGGGGGATGCGGGCCCAGAGGGCCTCCTCCGCCGCCCGGACCTTGGCCTCCATGTCCAGGCCCGTCAGGACGAGGGTCATCGTGTTCCGGTAGCCCGCCAGGTAGTTGACGGCCACCTTCAACGTGTCCGGTGGCGGCTCACCGCGGACGCCCGAGACCAGGACGCGGTCGGGGCCGTCGGAGGCCAACGTGATCGTGTCGAACCGGGCGACCACGTCAGGGCCCAGGTAGCGCGGGCTCCCCAGCTCGTACACGAGCTGCGCCGTCACCGTGCCGACCGAGACCAGCCCCCCGGTGCCCGGGTGCTTGGTGATCACGGCGGAGCCGTCCGGGCGCAGCTCCGCGAGCGGGAAGCCGCAGTGCGCCAGGTCCGGTACGTCCTGGAAGAACGCGTAATTTCCGCCCGTCGCCTGACAGCCGCATTCGATGATGTGCCCCGCGACCACCGAGCCCGCCAGCGGGTCCAGGTCGCCGGGCCCCCACCCGTACCGCCAGATGCCCGGGCCCGTCACCAGGGCGGCGTCCGTCACGCGGCCGGTCACGACCACGTCCGCGCCCGCCGACAGGGCGGCGGCGATCGGGCGGCCGCCGAGGTAGGCGTTCGCGGTCAGAGGGGTGGCGTCCAACCGCTCGCCTGTGTCCGCGTTGGTCAGGTCCAGGGGGCGGCCGGTGAGGTCGTCGCCCGTGATGTGGGCGATCGTGGGGGAGAGGCCGAGGCGGCCGGCCAGGGCGTGGATGGCCTCGGCGCAGCCGGCGGGGTCCAGGCCGCCCGCGTTTGTCACGATTTTTATGGATTTATCGAGGCAAGGGCCGAGCACGTCCTCCAGCTGCCGGAGGAACGTCGGCGCGTATCCCGGGCGGCCTTTGAGGCGGTTCCCGGCCAGGATGAGCATGGTGAGCTCGGCCAGCCAGTCGCCGGTCAGAACGTCGATCGGCCCGCCTTCGACCATCTCACGGGCGGCCGACAGGCGGTCGCCGTAGAAGCCGCTGCAGTTCGCGATCCGGAGGGTCATCGCACGGCCCATTTGGGCGGGCGCTTCTCCCGGAACGCCGCGATGCCCTCCTGTCCCTCCTCCGAGGTGAAGCGCTCGGCGGACAACTCGGTCATCCGCCGCAGCCCCTCCTCGAACGGCATCCCCGGCACCTCCCTGACCAACCGCTTCGTGATGGCCAGCGCCTCGGGCGCGCCCTGGATCAGCAGCTCCGCGTAGTGGGCGACCGTCGCGTCCAGCTCCTCCTCCGGCACGGCCCGCGAGATCAGGCCGATCTCCGCCGCGCGAGCGGCGTCGAACACCTCGCCGGTCAGGAAGTACTCGGCCGCCGCCCTGGGCTCGACCCTGCGCAGCACGGGCACCGAGATCATGGCGGGCACGACCCCGAGCCGTACCTCGGAGAACGCGAACGACGCCGTCAGCGGCGCGATCGCGAAGTCGCACGCCGTCACCAGCCCCAGGCCGCCCGCCCGCGCGGTGCCGTTGAGCCGGCAGATGACCGGCTTCGGGCTGTCCCAGATCAGCGTGAGGATCTCCGGGAACGACGCCGTCACCGGCGCGCCGGAGGCCTTCTGCTCCTTGATGTCCGCGCCTGAGCAGAACACCTTCCCTGTGCCGGTCAGCACGATCATCCTGGCCTCCGGCTCGGCCAGCGCCCAGTGCAGCCGGTCGGCCAGGTCGGCGAGGAGTCGTACCGACAGGGCGTTGCGGTTGGGCGGCGAGTCCAGCGTGATGGTCGCGACGCCCCCCGCCAGGTCCTTGTGCACCAGGCTCGTCATGAAGTCCCCTCCTGGATGATCGCCAGCACCGCGCCCGCTTCCACCTGCTGGCCCTTTTCGACGTGTACGCCGGACACCACTCCGTCGGAAGGCGCCGCGATCCGATGCTCCATCTTCATCGCCTCGAGCACCAGCACCGCCTGCCCCTTCACCACCCGGTCGCCGGGCTCCACCTCGACCCGCAGCACGCTGCCCGGCATGGGGGCGAGCAGGGATCCGGGGGCGACGTGCTCGACGGGCTCGGGGAGGCGGGGGACCGGGGTCAGCTCGGCGCAGCCGCCGGCGTGGTCGACGTAGACCTTGCCGTCCTCGTCGTACTGGGCCACCTGGAAGGTCTGCCGGACGCCGCCGCTCTCCAGGACCACCTCGTACGGCTCCGCGCTGATCATGGTGACGCCGTCGGGGAGCGGGTCGTAGACGACCTCGGCCTCCTCGAAGCGGGCGCGGCGGGGCTGGGAGCGTACGTTGCGCCAGCCGCTCGGAAGGCCCGGCAGCACCTTCGCCCGGCGGCGGTTGGCGGCGGCCATGGCGAGGGCGGCGGCCAGCACCGGCAGCTGCTCGCGCCCCGCGTGGCCTGGGGCCGTCGTGTCCTGGGGATGTCCGGGGTGGACGCCGTGCACCGGGCCGTCCGGGGAGAGGAAGCCGGTGTGGGTGTCGCCCGCCACAAACGCCGGGTTCATCAGGATTTTCACCAATAAATCGCGATTGGTGGCAAGTCCGTGGAGCCTCGCCCGCCGCAGCGCCGCGACCAGCTTCCGCACCGCCTCGGCCCGCGACGACCCGTACCCGATGATCTTCGCCAGCATCGGGTCGTAGTACGGCGAGATCACCGACCCGGACTCCACCCCCGAATCCACCCGCACATCCCCGGGGACCTCGAACCGCCGCAACACCCCGCTCTGTGGGAGATAGTCCCCGTCCTCCGCATAAAGCCGCACCTCGACCGCATGCCCGGCAGGCGAGGGCGGCTCCGCCGGGAGCGGAGCCCCTTCGGCCACCACGAGCTGCAGCCGTACGAGATCGACCCCGTAGACCAGCTCGGTTACCGGATGCTCGACCTGGAGCCGGGTGTTCATCTCGAGGAACGCCACCCGATCGCCCTTGACCAGGAACTCCACCGTCCCGGCCCCGACGTAGCCGATCTTCCGCGCCGCCCTGACCGCCGCCTCGTACAGCCGCTCCCACAGCTCGGCCGTGATCCCGGGTGACGGGCACTCCTCGACGACCTTCTGGTGCCGCCGCTGCACACTGCACTCCCGCTCGCCCAGCGCCCACACGGTCCCGTGGCGGTCGGCCAGCACCTGCACCTCGACGTGCCTGGCCGCCTCCAGCAGCGGCTCCACGAAGACGGTCCCGTCCCCGAACGCCGCCGCCGACTCCCTGCGCGCCGACTCGAGCTCGCGGTCGAACTCCCCGGCCTCGCGCACGATCCGCATGCCGCGCCCGCCCCCGCCCGCGGACGCCTTCACCAGCACCGGGAACTCCCCGGGCGCCTCCGGATCGAGCGAAGGAAGCACGGGCACCCCCGCCTCCGCCATCAGCCGCTTCGCCTCGATCTTGGACCCCATGGCGGCGATGGCCTCCGGCGGCGGGCCCACCCAGACCAGCCCGGCCTCCAGCACGGCCCGTGCGAAGTCCGCGTTCTCGGACAGGAAGCCATATCCGGGATGTACGGCGTCCGCGCCGGTGGCGCGGCAGGCGTCCAGGATGCGTCCGATGTCCAGGTACGTGTCGGCCGGGCGGGCGCCGGGCAGTCGTACCGCCAGATCGGCCTCGGCCACGTGCGGCGCGTCGGCGTCGGGGTCGGAGAAGACGGCGGCCGTGGAGATGCCGAGCGACCTGCACGTACGGAAGACGCGGCGGGCGATCTCGCCCCGGTTGGCGACCAGCAGACGAGTGATCATGGCCGGAACACCCCGAATCCCGCCGGCTCCGGCACCGGCGCGCTGTTGACCGCCGACAGGCACATGCCCAGCACGGTACGCGTGTCGCGCGGGTCGATGACCCCGTCGTCGTACAGGCGGCCCGACAGGAAGAACGGCAGCGACTCCGCCTCGATCTGGGCCTCCACCATCGCGCGCATCGCCGCGTCCGCCTCCTCGTCGTACACCTGCCCCTTGGCCTGCGCCGACGCCCTGCCCACGATCGACAGCACCCCGGCGAGCTGCGCGGGCCCCATCACCGCCGACTTGGCGCTCGGCCAGCTGAACAGGAAGCGGGGCTCGTACGCGCGCCCGCACATGCCGTAGTTGCCCGCGCCGTACGAGGCGCCCATGACGATGGTGAGGTGGGGCACGGTCGAGTTCGACACGGCGTTGATCATCATGGCGCCGTGCTTGATGATGCCGCCCTGCTCGTAGTCCTTGCCGACCATGTAACCGGTCGTGTTCTGGAGGAACAGGAGCGGAGTGCGCGACTGGTTCGCGAGCTGGATGAACTGGGTGGCCTTCTGCGACTCCTCGCTGAACAGCACGCCGCGCGCGTTGGCCAGCACGCCCACCGGGTAGCCGTGGACGCGTGCCCAGCCGGTCACGAGCGAGGCGCCGTACAGCGGCTTGAACTCCTCGAACTCGCTCCCGTCCACCACCCGCGCGATCACCTCACGGGGGTCGAACGGCACCTTCAGGTCTTCGGGCACGATCCCCAGCAACTCGTCCACCGGATACCTCGGCTCCCGCGATGGCCGCGGGGTGATGCCCTTCTTCCGCCAATTGAGGGAACGTACGATCTGCCGCCCGAGCCGCAGCGCGTCGTGTTCGTCCTCGGCCAGGTAGTCGGCCAGGCCGCTGGTTCTGGCGTGCATCTCGGCGCCGCCCAGCGACTCGTCGTCCGACTCCTCCCCGGTGGCCATCTTGACCAGCGGCGGGCCGCCCAGGAACACCTTCGCTCGTTCCCGCACCATCACCACGTAGTCGCTCATTCCGGGCACGTACGCACCGCCCGCCGTGGAGTTCCCGAACACGAGCGCGACGGTCGGAACGCCCGCGGCCGACAGCCGGGTCAGGTCCCGAAATATCCGCCCACCTGGGATGAAGATCTCCTTCTGGCTCGGCAGATCCGCCCCGCCGCTCTCGACCAGGTTCACGTACGGGAGCCTGTTCTGCAGCGCGATGTCGGCCGCGCGCAGGGACTTCTTCAGCGTCCACGGATTGGAGGCGCCGCCGCGGACCGTGGGGTCGTTGGCGGTGATCACGCACTCGACGCCCTCGATCACCCCGATCCCCGACACCATGCCGGCCCCCACGGGGAACTCGCTGCCCCAGGCGGCTAGCGGCGACAGCTCCAGGAAGGGGGAGTCGGGATCGACCAGCAGCTCGACGCGCTCCCTGGCCAGGAGCTTGCCGCGCCTGCGATGCCGCTCGACGTACTTCTCGCCGCCCCCGGCCACCGCCTTGGCGTGCTCGGCGTCTAGCTCGCTCAGCTTGGTGAGCATGGATTCGCGGCGACTGCGGTAGTCGGCGCTCTCGGGGTCGAGCCTGCTCCTGATCACGCGCCCTCCTCCTGCGAAGCTGACGCGGCCGTCAACCCGATGGCCCGCGCCCACAACCGCGTCAGATGATCGACGGCCACCTGCTCGCCGGCCTGCTCCCCGAGATCCAGCCAGACGTGAGCGAAATGCTCCACCATCCCACCCAGCATGACGGCGGTGAGCCGCGGATCCAGCTCCCGATCGGCCAGCCCCTGCTCCTGCAGCCGCCTCAGCCCCTCCGCGCCCCGCCGCACGAAGACCTCGCGCAGCTCCAGCAGCAACCTCCCGAATCGCTCGTCGGAGTTCGCCGCCTGCTCGACCATCCGCACCAGCCGCGAGTTGGTCGCCCAGGCCCGCAGGTAGAGCCGGTTGGCCGCCTCGATGCGCGCGTACGGATCGTCCGGCGCCGCCGCCGCGCCGACGACGCTGGCCGCGAACATCTCCCCGACCACGGCCCCCGCCACCTCGCGGAAGAGCGCTTCCTTGGAGCCGAAGTAGGTGTAGAACGTGCCATGGGAGACCTGGGCCCGCCCGCACACGTCGTCGATCCGCACGGCGTCATACCCGTGCTCCTCGAACGCCTCGCGCCCAGCCTGTAACAGCGCGGCCCGGGTCCGCCTCCCCTTGGACGTCGCCACCGAGGATCTGACGATCACGTCAATTACGCTAGCGCAGCGAAGCGTCCGGGTCACCCTTTCCCGCGTTCACCTGCTTTCCAGAAACGCGAGAGACGCCCGACTGGGATGTCCAGCCGAGCGTCTCTGCATGCTCAACGCCAGTTGGCGATCGGTGTGCGTCAGGAGCAGTGGCTCCAGCCCGACTTCCAGCTCTGCGTGGAGAACGTACCACCCCAGATCACACACTTCGCCTTGGACGGCAGGCGAACCGGGCCGGCGTAGGCGCTGAACTTACCGGGGTTGCTCGCGCTGGAACCGCCCTTCACCTGAAGGATCGCATTCATCGAGACCTTGCCGGGCCACAGCAGGCGCGACATGGTGACCACGCAGTTCTTGCCCGCGCTCGTGTTGTAGAGCAGGTAGATAGTGGCGTTTTCGAGCGCGTGCGAGTCGATGACCTTGTAGCCGGAGCCGCACACGGACGTCGCCTTGTAGGGGTTCGGCTTCGTCGCGGCAGTGGGCTTGCTGGTGGGTTTGGTGGTCGGCTTGGGAGCGGTGGACGCGGTCGACGCGGAGTCAGAATCCGACGGGCCGCCCGTATCCAGGCTCTCAGGATCGATCAGGGTCGGTGACTTCGTCTTCTTCTTGGTCGGGGTCGAGGTCGGCTTGGGCTCTGACCGGGTCGTCGTGGGCTTGGAGCTGGGGACATTGGTGACCGGGTTCGGGACCTGGGAGACCGGCTCCTGCGTGTGCGTCGGCTTCGTGGTCTTGGGGGTCTTCGAGGGCTGCTCGACGTCCAAGGTGGGCACCGGGGCCACGGTGCCGGTGGGGACCGCCGGGGGCGGGGCGTCCGTGGACGGGGGGTCGACGGGCTGGCCCGCGCCTGAGCCGTCGCCGTTGGTGTTGTTGGAGGAGTTGCCCACGGCCACCACCGGGACTTCCCGGCTGTTCGCCTGGACCACCACGGCGCCGACGACCACGAGGAGGGCGGCGGCCGCGGCTCCGGAGAGGGAGAGGTTGTGGCCAAGTTTTTTAGGGCACACGGTGGATGCCTTGGCATCAGGAGCCGATGAAGGACGTGGGAGGCTGCGTTAAGCCTCGGGGAGTCGCCA
>NZ_JBFAMX010000487.1:0-7949 GCF_040659615.1 Nonomuraea sp. NPDC049784 | reverse complement strand
CCGGCGCCCGCCTACCGCCCCATCTAGGGCACCCCGACCCCCCAGAGACACCGGCGCATTGGAGCAGGTTCAGCCCTCGCACAAGACGCTGCGCGGCCCCCGCGGCGCGATGCTGATGGCCGACGACGACGAGAAGGCCACCGCGCTCAGAAAGGCCGTCTTCCCCGGCCTGCAGGGCGGCCCGCACAACCACACCACCGCCGCCATCGCGGTCGCGCTGCACGAGGCCGCTCAGCCGGAGTTCAAGGCCTACGCCCACCAGGTGGTCGCCAACGCCAAGGCGCTGGCCGAGGAGCTCGCGAGCCGCGGCTTCGACCTGGTCTCCGGCGGCACCGACAACCACCTGATCCTCATCGACCTGACCTCCAAGGGCGTCGCGGGCAAGCCCGCCGCCAAGGCGCTCGACCGGGCCGGGCTGGAGACCAACTACAACACGGTCCCCTTCGACCCGCGCAAGCCCTTCGACCCGTCCGGCATCCGCATCGGCACGCCCTCCGTCACCTCCCGCGGGATGGGCGAGGCGGAGATGCGGCAGATCGGCGCCTGGATGGACGAGGTCGTCACCGCCCTCGCCAAGGGCGACGCCGAGGACGTCATTTCGCGTGTCCACCGCGAGGTGAGCGAGCTTACTGCTCAGTTCCCCGCCCCGGGCCTCTAAATAAAAGCCCTCATCTTGTACGGCGGTGCCAAGTGGGCGCCGCCCGCCGCACGGGGCTCATGGCCTCCAGGGTGACGCCCGCTGACCCGCGCAGGGCCGGCCGCCGTTACGGCGCACCCTGGGCCGTGACCGTGGTGAGCCGGCAGTCCCTGATCGTCGCCACCGGGACCACCTGGTGCTTCGGCTCCCGGTGGTCGCCCTCGGCGTCCACGTAAGTGCGGTCGGTCGTTTCAGCGAGGCGGAAGATCGTGGCGTGCCGGATCGCCCCGTCGTCGTCCAGCCATGGCGAGTCCATACGCAGGATACGGCGGGGTGTGTCGGTGACCGCCTTGATCGCGTCGTTCAGGGGCAGGCCGCAGGCCAGCAGTTTCGTGATCGTGGTGGCCAGGTCGTGGACCGGGCCGTTGATGTTGCGGACGTGGATGTCCGTGCTGATCGTGTGCGGCCGGAATCCCGCCGCCACCGCGCTCTCCGCCACGGCGAAGCTGAAGCTGGCCGCGCCGTGGCCCACGTCCAGCTGGACGCCCCGGTCCAGCGCCCGCGCCAGGGGCGGCGTGGGCGTGCCGTCCCGATGCCACGGCGTTCCGGTCTTGCCGTGGTAGCAGTGCGTGACGACGTCGCCCTCCCCGAGGAGGTCGAGGACGTCGCCGATCAGCGGCGGGGCCTCTCCCACGTGGACCAGCAGCGGCAGGCCCGCCTCTCTGGCGACGAGGCGGCCGAGCTGGAGCGGCTGCAACCCCATCGCGCCGACGATCGCGCCGCTGCAGCGCACCTTCACGCCGCACACCACCTCCCGGTGCCGGTCGATGGCGGCCAGCGTGGCGTCCACGTCGATGAACGAGGGATCGGCGGTCTCGCGGAGGTGGACCAGGCCGTGCGAGCCGATGTTGAGCCAGGCGCGCACCTGCGTCCGGGCGGCCGGGATGACATAGCGGACGAGGCCGTCGATGGTGGCCTGGCCCGCGCTGCCCGCGTCGGCCACGACATGCACGCCGCTGTCCAGACCCACCAGGTCAGGCGGCACGCTGATCTGCGTCATCCCGTCGTAGACGTGCGTGTGCAGGTCCACCCAGCCGGGGCCGATGTAGAGCTCCTCGCCCTGGTACGCGGACGGCTTCAGGCGGGCCGCGCCGCCGTCGAGCGACAGCCGGGCGGGGGTGGGCGAGCCGATGACGTGCAGCGGGGCATCGAGGTTCATGAGAGCGCCTTCGTGACGGCGGCGTTGTGGAAGGTCCGGCGGATACGGGCGATCGCGTTCGAGGCGCGGGTCGGGTGGACGCGGTTGGTCAGCAGCACCGCCCAGAAGTCCAGCTCCGGGTCCACCCACAGGCTCGTCCCCGTGAAGCCGTTGTGGCCGTAGGCCGAGGCGGTGAGCAGGTCGCCGCCGCTGGTCACGCGCGGCTCGTAGCCCTGCCAGGCCAGGGCCCTGCCGTCTACCCTGGTCTCGGTCATCACGGCCAGGGTGCGCCGCCCCACGACGCCCTCGCCGCCCCGGCACAGCGCGGTCCCCAGCCGGGTCAGGTCGTCCAGCGTGCCGAACAGGCCCGCGTGGCCCGCGACTCCCCCGAGCACCTCGGCGTTCTCGTCGTGCACCGTGCCCTGGACGATCCGGCCGCGCCACAGGCATTCCTCGGTGGCCGCCGCCCGTGCCCGGTCGGCCTCCGGGAGCACGAACCGTGTCTCGTCCATGCCCAGGGGCGCGGTGACGCGCTCGCGTACCAGCCGATCGAGGGGCGTGCCGGCGGCGCTCTCCGCGAGCAAGCCGAGGATCATGAAGCCCTGTGAGCTGTACTCCACGCCCGGGTCCGGGCGCGACGGCAGGCTCACGAGGGCGGCGAGCAGGTCCTCCCGGGCCGGGCAGCGGCGGTAGAGGGGCTGCTGACCGGGGATGCGGGAGGTGTGGGTGAGCAGCTCGAACACCGTGACGTCCGCCTTGTCGGTGCCCGCGTATTCCGGCAGGTGCAGGGCGACGGGGTCGTCCAGGGTCACGTCGCCGGACTCCACCAGCGACATCACCGCCAGGCCGACGATCGGCTTGGTGACCGAGGCGAGGTCCCACAGCGTGTCGTCGCCGACCGGGCCCCCGTCCCAGCGCAAGGTTCCGAGCGTGCCGCGCGCGACCGCACCCGCGGATCGGCCGTAAGCCCAGGCCGCGCCCGAGAACTCCCCCTTGTCCCGAGCTTCCGACAAGAGCGCCATTACCGTCATGCGTTCCTCCCCAGAGCCGCCGAGACCCGGGCGGCGGCGGCCACCACCAGCGGGCCGAGCAGCGGCACATCGTCTTGGCTCAGGTTGAGCGTCAGCCCCGCCACGCTGACCGCGCCCACCGCCGTCCCGGCCGCGTCGCGCACCACCGCGCCGACGCACCGCACGTTGGACTCGTTCTCCTCGTCGTCGATCGCGTACCCGCGATCCCGCACCGCCTCCAGCTCGGCCAGCAGCTGGCCGGGGTCCACGATCGTGCTGGGCGTGTTGCTGATCAGCGGCGCGGTCGCCGCCAGCACCGCCCGTACCTCCTCGTCCGGCAGGTGCGCGAGTATCGCCTTGCCGATCGCCGTGCAGTGCAGCGCTATCTGCGTCCCGACCCGCGAGGCCATCCGGTACGGCTGCTGCGACTCCACCTTGGCCAGGTAGACGGCGGACAAGCCGCTGCGGATGGCGAAGTGGACCGTGTGGGACGTGTTCCGCTTGAGGTTCTCCAGGATCGGCCGGACCAGGGTCGTCATATCCCGGTCAGTGAGCGCCGCGCCGGCCAGCGCGAGGATCGCCGGGCCGGAGGCGTAGGTGCCGTCGCCGTGCGAGACGGCGTACCCCTGGGCGATGAAGATCTGCAGGATCCGGTGCACGGTCGTCTTGTTGATGCCGGTCCGCTGGGCGATGTCCGCGAGGCGGCGGGGCTGATCATGACCGGCCAGGGCCCCTAAGACGACGAGCGTCTTCTCCACCGAGTTCATTGCCACCTGTTCCAAAAGGGTTGACGGACTTGACCGAAACGAGTCATATTCAACCACGTGATACGACGTTTCACCATATGAAACGCCAGAACTAGGGAGGCGGACGATGTCCGACCGCGCGCCGCTAGCCCGCCGGGACCTCTTCAAGATCGGCGGCCTGGCCGCGGCGACAGCGTCACTCGGGGCCTGCGCCAGCACCAAGCCGTCCAGCGGTCAGGCGAGCGCGGCGTCCGCGCTGCGGGTCTCGATGGCCGCGGACGCCACCACCCTCGACCCCCACAAGCAGGGCGACCTGCCCTCCATGAACGTGCTGATCAACATCTTCGACACGCTCACCGTCAGGGACACGAGCGACAAGCTCGCCGGCGGCCTGGCCGAGCGGTGGGAGTCGAAGGACGACCGGACCTGGCGCTTCTACCTGCGCAAGAACGTGACCTTCCACAACGGCGAGCCATGCGACGCCGCGGCGGTGGCGTACAGCATCGAGCGCCTGATCAACCCCGCCACCCAGTCCCCGATCGTCGAGCTGCGCCTGGTCACCGGCGCGAAGGTGATCGACACGCACACCGTCGACCTCGTCGCCAAGGCCCCCGACCCGATCCTCCCAGCCAAGCTGTCGCTGTTCGGCGGGGTGATCGTGCCGCCCAAGTACATCAAGGAGAAGGGCGACCAGGCCTTCGCCGAGCACCCGATCGGCACGGGGCCGTTCACGTTCGACCAGTGGCAGCGCGACAGCCAGATCACGCTCAAGGCCAACCCGGGCTACTGGAACGGCAAGCCCGCCGTCGAGCAGCTCACCTTCAAGATCATGCCGGACCCGTCCGCGTCGCTGGCCGCGCTCCAGTCCGGCGAGGTGGACATCGTGACCGGCCTGACCCCCGACGCCGCCCAGCAGCTCGGCGACGCGCCCGGCTTCAAGGTCGTCACCTCCCCCGGCGTGCGGACGTTCTTCGTCTCGCTCGACACCGAGGAGGGGCCGCTGAAGGACAAGCGGGTGCGCCAGGCGCTCAACCACGCGCTGGACGTGGACGCCCTCATCAAGTCGGTGCTCAACGGCGCCGCCGAGCGGACCCCGACGCTCATCCCGCGCCAGGCGTTCGGTTTCGACCCGGCGATCCAGCCGTACCAGCACGACGTGGCCAAGGCCAAGAGCCTGCTCGCCGAGGCCGGCCAGGCGAACGGCTTCGCGGTCCAGCTGTCGGCGTCGACCGCCGACAAGGACGTCGTCCAGGCCATCGCCGGGCAACTCGCCCAGGTCGGCGTCAAGGCCGAGGTGGCGCTGCTCGACCCGGCCACGTTCAAGGGCCGCCTGGTTTCGGACAACCGCAAAGCCCTCGGCGCGATGTACTTCGTCGGCAACTCCGGCTGGACCATGGACGCCTCCAGCAACCTGCAGTCGTTCGTCCGGCACGACAGAAGGCAGAGCCGCTGGAACGACCCCAAGGCCGATGCGCTGGTCGACAAGGAAGAGCAGTCCGTGGATCCGAAGGTGCGCCAGGAGGCGTTCACCGAGCTGCAGAACATGCTCATGGAGGAGTCGCCGTTCCTGTATCTGTATCAGGCGAGCATCCTGTACGCGGTCAGCGACAAGGTGCAGTGGAAGACCAACGCCAACGGCACGCTGGCCATGGCGAGCACCAAGCTCACCACCTCATGATCCGGTTCGTCGGCAAGAGGGTCGGCCACACCCTGCTGGTGCTGTTCTGCGTGGCCACCGTGTCGTTCTTCATCGTCCGGCTGGCCGGCGACCCGGTGCAGCAGATGCTCCCGCCGGAGGCCACCGCCCAGCAGGAGGCCGCGCTCAGGGCGAGCCTGGGCTTCGACCGGCCGCTGCTCGACCAGTACGTCTCGTACATGACGGGCCTGCTCAGCCTGGACTTCGGCCAGTCGGTGTTCTTCCACAGGCCCGCGTTCGAGGTCATCATGGAGCGCCTGCCGCTCACCGTCGACCTGGCCGTGTCCGCGATGGCGTTCACGCTGATCGTGGCCATCCCGGCGGGCATCGTGGCGGCGGTGAGGAGGGGCACGGCGACCGACACCTCGGTCATGGCCTCGGTCCTGGTCGGCCAGTCCACGCCCGCGTTCTGGGTGGGCATCCTGCTCATCCTGGTCTTCGCGGTCAACCTGCGGTGGCTGCCCGCCTCCGGCACCGGCTCGCCCGCTCACCTGGTCTTGCCCGCGATCACGCTCGGCCTCTACTCGGCCGCGATGATCGCCAGGCTGCTGCGTTCGTCGCTCATCGACGTACTCGGCGAGGACTACATCCGCACGGCCCGCGCCAAGGGGCTGTCCGGGTTCAGGGCCGTCACCTCGCACGGCCTGCGCAACGCGTCCCTGCCGGTCGTCACCGTGGTCGGCCTGGAGGTCGGCAGCCTGCTCGGCGGCGCCATCCTCACCGAGCAGGTCTTCTCCTGGCCGGGCATCGGGCGGCTCACCGTCGAGGCGATCACGTACCGCGACTACCCGCTCATGCAGGCCACGGTGCTGTTCCTGGCGGCCGTCTTCGTCATCGTGAACCTGATCGTGGACCTCTCGTACGCCCTGCTCGACCCTCGCGTGAGGCTTTCCTGATGTTGACCGCAACCCTGCGCGCGCTGCGCCGCAACCACGCCGCCAAGGTCGCCGTCGCCGTCATCGCGCTTGTCGTGCTCGTCGGCCTGTTCGCGCCGCTGATCGCCCCCCACGACCCGAACATACAGAACCTCGACCTGAAGCTGCGCCCGCCGTTCAGCGAGCCGGGGTACCTCCTCGGCACCGACAAGCTGGGCCGTGACGTGCTCAGCCGCATCGTCTACGGCACCCGCGTCTCGCTCCTCGTGGGCCTGGCCGCCACGCTGCTGTCCGGCGTGGTGGGCGCGGTCGTCGGGGTGATCAGCGGCTATTACCGGGGCTGGCGGGAGCAGGTGTTCATGCGGCTGGCGGACGTGCAGCTCGCGTTCCCGTCGATCCTGCTGGCCCTGGCGATCATCGCGGTGCTCGGCCCGAGCCTGCTGTTCCTGATCCTGGTGCTCGGACTGACCGGCTGGGTCTCGTATGCCCGCGTCATCCGCGCCGAGGTGCTCTCGCTGCGAGAACGCGAGTTCGTCACCGCGGCCAGGGCCATCGGCGACACGGGACCGCAGATCATGGTCCGCCACCTCGTCCCGAACATCATCGCCCCGCTCGCCACCATCGGCACCCTCCAGGTGGCCTCGATGATCGTCGCGGAGGCGTCGCTCAGCTACCTCGGGCTCGGCGTGCCGCCCAACGTGCCCACATGGGGCAGCATGCTCGCCGACGGCCAGCTCTACCTGCGCAGCGCCTGGTGGATAGCGGTCTTCAGCGGCGCTGCCATCATGACGACAACACTCGCGATCAACGTCACCGGCGACCTCCTCCGCGACGTCGCCGACCCGAAGGCATACAACCGATGAACCTCGCCACGCACTACAAGTGCGACGACTGCCGGGCCACGTTCCCGCTGAAGACCCCCGCCCTGCTCTGCGAGGCGTGCGGCGGCCTGCTCGAGATCGAGTACGACCTCGGCCCCGCCCGGCCCCAGAAGATCATCGCCAGGGCGGCGAGCCGCCGCGACCTGGGGCTGTGGCGCTGGTCGGACCTGCTGCCACTGCCCGAGGGTGCCGAGCCGCTCCACCTCGGGGAGGGTGACACGCCGCTCATGCCGACGCGCCGGCTCGGCCGCCACGTCGGCCTGCCCAACCTGCTGATCAAGAACGACACCCTCATGCCCACCGGCAGTTTCAAGGACCGCGGCTTCTCCGTCGCCGTCGGCTTCGCCCGCGCGCTGGGCGTCAAGCAGGCGTTCACCTACAGCTCGGGCAACGCGGGCGCGTCCTTCGCCGCGTACGCGGCCAGGGCCGGGATCGAGGCCACCGTGCTGGTGGAGGACGTGGCCAACGAGTCCAAGATCTCCGCCATCAGTCTCACCGGCGCCCGCGTGTTGCGCCTGCGCTACCGCTCCAGCCTGGAGATCTTCGCTGGCGTGAGCGCCTTGTCGGAGGCCGGGTTCTACTGCTTCGTCAACTTCATCAATCCCGTGCGGCACGAGGGCATGAAGACGTACGCATACGAGGTCTGCGAGGCGCTCGGCTGGCGCGCGCCCGACGTGATGGTGCACCCGGTCGGCACCGGCGGAGGGCTCTACGGCGCGTGGAAGGGGTTCCGCGAGCTGCACCGGCTGGGGCTCATCGACAAGCTGCCCAGGATGGTCGGCGTGCAGCCGGCCACGTCGGCGCCGCTCGTGCGGGCGTTCGCCGAGGGCAGGACGGTCGCGAGCCGCCACGGCGACGCGAACAAGACCGTCGCCCAGAGCATCGCCGGCGACGCCCCCATCCAGG
>NZ_JBFAMX010000486.1:0-7984 GCF_040659615.1 Nonomuraea sp. NPDC049784 | reverse complement strand
CTCAGGCGTCCCTCCGGCGTACCAGCCAGCCTGTCAACGGTCATGAGGATCCCCAGGTAGGTGGACTTGGGTTCTCTCAGCTGGCGGCCATCAGATGTCGCAGTTCCTCGACGAGTTCGATCCCGACACGGACGTCGCTCTCGTCTATCCGCTGAGCACGATCGCCGGGCACGGCCCGGCGCACCCTGCCGGCGCGCACTTCGCCGTGTGGGCGGAGACCATGGCGCGTCACGGCGTGCCGTACCGGATCGTGGACGAGAGGGCCGTCGCGGGCTCGCGCAGCGACAGCGGGCGCATCCGCATCGGCGACGCCGACTACCGCTGCGTTGTCCTCCCGGGCGTGCAGCTGACGCTGGCCGAGGGCCTCGGTGAAGCCCTCGCCGGCGCCCGCGCGGCCGGGGTGCGGGTCGTGACGTCCGGGCCGACGCTGGTCGCCGGCGACGGTGCCAGGGCGTCGGACCCTTCCCCTGCTCCCGAGGATGTGCTCGAGCTCCTCCACGACGTGCGCGGGGGCGACGCGATCGCGATCACGCCCGTGGACCGGAGGACCCTCTGGACGCGGACCGGCCGTGACCGGGACGCGACCTTGTACGCGGCCGCCTTCAACGACGCGGACACGCCGGCCCATCTGGTCGTGGAGCTCCCAGAGGGGAGATGGCGCGTCTCCCGGTGGACGCCCTCGACCGGCCAGGTCGAAACCCGCGACGCCGACCGCTCGTCCGTGCTGCGCGTCGACGCGCAGGAAATCGTCTGTGTCAGCGCGGTGCGCGTGCCCGAGGACGAGATCCCTCTGACGGACGGATGGACGCTCGCGCTCGCCGGCCGTGAAGGGGTGCCCGTGAGCGTGGAGACGCCGCTGGAGGAGCAGCTCCCCGAGCCGCTGGACGGTGCGGTCACCTACGTCCGGCAGGTGCGGCTCCCGCCGGGGGAATGGGAGCTTGTGCTCGACGGCGTGCAGGACGCCGTCGAGGTGTTCGCCGACAGCGAGCCCGTCGGGCGGGCCGCGTGGCCGCCGTACCGCTTCGCCCTCGGCCGGTTCGCCGGCCGGGAGGTGTGGCTCGAGATCGCCGTGGCGCCGAGCGCTGCGGACCGCTACTACCGTGGATCCCCGTTGCGCGGGCGCTCCTCGAGCCGGTCGGGCATCACCCGGCCGCCGCGGCTCGTGCGCGCGCCGATCGGCGGCTGAGAGGACGACATGCTCAAGCACATCCACCCGCTCATCGGCCCGGAGCTCCTCGCGGCGCTCGCCCGGATGGGGCACGGCGACACGCTCGCCGTCGTCGACGCCAACTATCCCGCCTATGCGCCGGGCGTCCCCGTCGTCCGGCTCGACGGCGTCGACGTCGTCACCGCGGTCGACGCCATCCTGACCCTGCTGCCGATCGACGACTTCGAGCCGGAGCCCGTTGCGCGGATGGCCGTGGTCGGCGATCCGGACGCCCTCCCTCCGGTCGCGCGCGAGGTCGGCGACGTCGTGGAGCGGGTCGAGGGACGGCAGGTCCGCGTGCGGGTCGTGGACCGGCCCGACTTCTACGCCGAAGCCCGCCGGGCCTCCGTCGTCGTCGCGACGGGCGAGACCCGGGCGTACGGATGCTTCCTGCTCACGAAGGGTGTCATCCGCGGCTAACCGCCTCTGAACGCTGACCGCCGCGCCCTTGTGTGACGGGGCGACGGTATGTGCGGAAGGCGGAGTTGTTCACCAGGGTGCTCCGCGGGAAACCTCTCGCGTTCGGTTCCGGGCCATCCGCGAGCCCTTGACTGCACGACGCACATATTCGCTCATGAAATGAGGACGTACATGCGCCGGAGCACCCTTTCGGCCCTCGCGGCGGTCGTGACCGTGCTGGCCGTTAACGCGCCCGCCGCGTCGGCCACACCGGAGGACTCCTTCTTCGGCGGAAGGCTGCCGCTGAGCTCGCCGCCCGTGAGCACCACCGTGGCGCCCGGCGTGACCCTGACCTCGATGTCGCTCGGGGCCAAGGACAGCGGCGACTACTGGACGGTTCAGGTGTACCTGCCTGGCACGATCGACGGGCCGCTCAACACCGCCAACACCGCCCTGGGAGCGAAGGAGATCGCCGATCGCGTGGCCGGGGCGGTGCGGGAGAAGGGGTTCGAGCCACGGGTCGAGGAGGTCTCATCACCCGCGTACGCCGATCATCCGGCGGGTACGCTCGGCTGGATCGTCCGGGTCGGGCAGTACGCCACCAGCCCCGAGGCGTCGGCCGCGCTCACCAAGATCAGGGCGGCCGGGTTCGCCGGGGGCACGCGCTACACCGCGCAGGACGGCACCGACCCGGGGGCGCCCCAGAAAGTGCACGTGCTCCGCGTGGACTTCCGCGAGTTCGGCGGCACGGTCGGCACCGAATTCGGACCGGCGTTGAACGGCACGGAGAAGCTGACCGACCTCGCCGCCGCGGCGGGCGCGGTGGCCGGGATCAACGCGCAGTGGTTCTACAACAACGCGCCCGGCGGCATGTACGTCAAGGACGGCAAGCTGATCGGCTCGGCCACGCAGGGGCGCGCCGGAATCAAGATCACCAGAGGTGGGCGGTCGGTGGACGTGGACGCGTACACCGCCCACGTGAGCCTGCGGGCCGGCCGGGAGAGTGTCGAGATCGACGGCGTCAACCGGGTGCCGGGCGAGATCTGGAACTGCGGCGGCGTGGGCGGCGACCAACCGACGGAGAAGCCGCAGCACGACCTGAAGTGCACCGACAGCAGCGAGCTGGTGCTGTTCACCCCCGAATGGGGCACGCCGCCCGCCGGCGCGGGAGCTGAGGTCGTGCTCGACGCCGGCGGCAAGGTCACAGCGGTGAACACCTCGCGCGGCGCGGGCGTCCCCACCGGCGGGTCCACCGTGCAGGCCATCGGCGACAGCGCCGCCTGGCTGCTCGAGCACGCGAAGGTGGGCGAGCGGCTGCGCGTGAGCGAGCGGGTCGAGGACAGCAGGGGCCGGCACGTGGCGCTCACCCCCGACACCACGATCCTCCAAGTCGGCCCCACCCTCGTCACGGACGGGAAGGTGTCGGTGAACGCCGCGGCCGACGGGCTCATCCGCGAGGGCACGGATCAGACTTTCACCTACAACTGGGCCGTACGCGCCAACCCGCGGTCGATGATCGGCATGGACCAGCAGGGGCGCCTCATGCTGGTCGTCATCGACGGGCGGCAGGACGGCTACAGCGAAGGGCTCGGGATCGCGCAGACCGGTGAGCTCATGAAGCTGCTCGGCGCGCGTGAGGCCATGAACCTCGACGGCGGCGGCTCCAGCGTCATGGTGACCTCGGGCGCCGGCATCGTGAACCGGCCCTCTGACGCGACGGGCCAGCGTTCGCTCGGCAACGTCTTCCTCGTCCGCCCGTAGGCGGCCGGGCAGCCCGGCGCCGAAGGGGCGGCCCAGCCGACCAGGTGAGAGGGATTCCCGCGAAGCGTCAAGGCCCTGGCCGACCCCTTATGGGCACGGTGGCGACGTCAGGCAGTTCCACAGGCCCTCGGCCACGCGATCATAGGCGCCCCTGTGACCAGGGGGCCCCGTGTCCACGGGCGGCGTCTCGACAGGCCCCGGGGCGATCGCGTTGACCAGCACGTTGTGCTCGGCGACCTCCAACGCGAGGCCGTCCGCTCGGGTCCGTGTCCGGGAGTTCCCGGCCAGATTGACATAGAAGCCCTGCGTGGCGAAACAGCTCGCCAAACCGATCAGGATTGAAGAAGCGATGGTTGCCCGGCCTCCGTAGCGTGAGGCTCATGTGCATCACCCCTTACGCACAAAGGAGACAAGGCATGAAAGCGCACGTGAGCTCGATCCTCCTCGGCGTCCGGGACATGGAGGTGTCCAAGCGGTTCTACACGGAGGGGCTCGGCTGGAAGGTCCAGCACGATTACGGCGTCTCGGTGTTCTTCGAACCGGACGGCGGCTCGCCCGTCGGCTTCTACGGTCGCGAGGGCCTGGCAGACCAGGTGGGCACGAGCCCGCAGGGCAGCGGTTTCAGCGGGCTGGTCCTCACCTACGTAGTCCGCAGCGAAGCGCGGGTCGACGAGATCATCGCGGAGGCCGAGAAGGCCGGCGCTACGATCCTCAAGCCCGCCGGCCCCCTGCCGTGGGGCGGATACGGCGGTTCTTTCGCGGACCCGGACGGCTACATCTGGAGCCTCGGCTACAGCGCCCAGGGAGAGGACCAGCCCTACGCGGAGTAGCCGCCGAAGAAAGCTTCGGGCGAGTGTGGGCGACCCCTGTCTGGCACGCTGGTGTCGGACTGCCTGGGTGACACCGTGAAGCAAGACGGCCGACCGAGTCGGCTGGCAGCTTCTCAGGTTAGTGCCGGCGGGGCGTCGCGCAGGGTGACGCTGGCGTGGTTCTCCTGGAAGCTCTGGTCCGAGACAAGAGTGAGCCGGGCGGTGGACTGGAATTCTGGCAGCGTGATGGAGCCGCAGGAGACCATCGTGGTCTTGAGCTTGGCGATCGTCAGGGCGAGCCCTTCGTTGAGGTCGCCGGCGTAGGGGACGTAGCCGTCGACCCCTTCCTCGAAGACCAGCCCTTGGCCTCCCTGACCGTAGCGCTGCCAGTTGCGGGCGCGGTTCGATCCTTCGCCCCAGTACTCCTTGACGAAGCCCTCGCGGGTGGGCAGCTTCGCGCCGGCTGCCTGGTCGAAGCGCGCGAAGTAACGCCCCATCATGACGAAGTCGGCTCCCATCGCCAGAGCCAGGGCCACGTGGTAGTCGTGCACGAGCCCGCCGTCGGAGCAGATCGGCACGTACTCGCCGGTGCGCTCGCGGAAGGCGTCCCGAGCCGCAGAGACGTCGAGAACCGCGCTGGCCTGGCCGCGGCCGATGCCCTTTTGGTCGCGGGTGATGCAGATGGAGCCGCCGCCCACGCCGACCTTGACGAAGTCGGCACCGGCCTCGGCGAGGAAGGTGAACGCCTCACCGTCGACCACGTTGCCGCCGCCGACTGGGATCTCCGGATAGTGCTTCTTCACCCAGGTCAGTGCCTGTGCCTGCCAGTCGCTGTAGCCGTCGGAGGAGTCGAAGCACAGCACGTCCGCGCCTCCTTCCAGCAGGGCCGGGACGCGCTCTTGGTAGTCATGCGTGTTGACGCCCGCGCCCACGCGCAGGCGCTTGGCGGCATCCACGACCTGGTTCGGGAAGCGCTTGTTGTCGGTGTAGTCGGATCGGAACACCAGATGCAGCAGGTGGCCCTCAGTATCCAGCACCGGAAGGCAGTCCAGGCGCTCGTCCCACAACCGGGCGTTGGCCTCAGAGAGCGTGATGTCGGGGCCGGCATGGGGAAGGTCGGCGAGGGCGGTCATCCGGCCGCTGACCGGTCCGTTGAGGTCATGGCGTTGGGGGTGGAAGTCGCGGGACGTCACCAGTCCGAGGAGGCGGCCGGCGGCGGTCCCGTCGTGGGTGACCGCAGCGGTGCTGTGGCCGGTGCGGCGCATGACGTCTGCCAGGAGGCTCAGGCTATCGTCGGGCCGGACGTTCGTGTCGCTGGTGACGAAACCGGCCTTGAAGTTTTTCACCTGCCGGACCGCTGCCGCCTGGTCCAGGATCGGTTGGTTGTGGTGCAGGAAGCAGAGACCGCCATTGCGCGCGAGTGCAATCGCGAGATCGGGTGTGCCCACGGCCTGCATGATCGCGGAGGTGAACGGGACGTGCAGCTCGATCGCCGATTCTTCGCCTCCGAAGTGCCGTACCAAGGGCGTGCGCAGGTCAACCGCCGCAGGCGAGCAGTCGGTGCGGGTCCGGTTCGGCAAGAGCAGATATTCGTTGAACGTCCGTGAGACCTCGGCGATAATCTGTGCCACTCATTCCTCCTGACGCGTCGACCGGGGCCTGACTGCCCCGTGGTCAAGATCGCCTCCTCGCCCCAAAGGGGGCAGGCATCGCAAGGCAGCCGTGGAGGTGCCGCAAGCTGCAGAGCTCATGACTGGCCCCGTGGATCGGAACAGGGTGCGGTCGTGACTTGGCACCCTATCGATCGGCCTACCTTTGCCGGCAATCAGGGGCACCGATGCCCTCAGAGCAGGAGTCCCAGGGTTTCGGGCGTTTCCCAGGCCGTCAGATGCCGCTCAGGGTCGGTTTCCTCCTGCGCGCAGTGGTTGATCAGCTCGGCGAGGGCTCGCCGGTCCTGCTCGGGGAGGTCCTGCAGGAGGGCGATCACCGGCTCGAGCACCTGCATCGTGGCCTCGGGCGTGATGGCGTCGTCGCTGGACGCCATCGCGGTCTTGGAGCCGAGGTCGAACACGGCGGCGAGTTGGAGAGGGTCGACCGCGGGCGCGGGGTTCGATCACGGAGCAGCTTGTCCTCGTCTGTCAGATGCCGCCAGTCTGGTGATCTTGTGGTCCGTGTCTGTCCTTTGGCAGAGCGGTGGGTGTCAGGCCAGGGGAAGATCTGCCGGTCGGCGGATAGGCCCGGCGTGGGGCGTGCTCGAGGCTTGAGCCATGAGGAAGGTAATGGCGAAGTGGCCCCACTGGGCCGGGTATGCGGCGGCCGTCTGGTCGCTGTGTTACGGGGCGCTCGGGCTGTTCTGGGCGCTGGGCGGCAGCGGGTTTCCCTTCGGCAGGAGTGATCCCGACTGGGAGCCGGGGTTGTCGGTGCTAGGGGAGGCGACCCGGGAGGTGGCGGCACCGCTGATCGCGGTGCTCGGCGCGCTGGGGGCGGTCGCCGGGCTGGCGATTGCGCGCGGGGTCCGGCGAGGCCGTGCCGTGCTGCTGGGGTTCGCCTGGCTGGCAGCGGTCGTGCTGACCGTGGTGGTCACCGACAACCGGGTGCTGATGCTGGTGGCCTACGCGCCGCTGCTGGCGGTGTTCGCCTTCACCGGGGTGCCGGGCGGGCAGCCGATGTCGGAACTGGTGCCGTGGTCGCGGATCAACCTGTTCATCATCTTGGCGGGCGGGCTGCTGTGGACGCTGGCTGCGCTGGCTTACCAGTGGCGCACGGCGGCCAGGTGCATGACGTGCGGGCGGGGCCGGCAAGGGCCGGCGCGCTGGGCCACGCCGCAGGCGGTGCGGCGCTGGGGACTGTGGGCGGTGGTGGTCGCGGCGGCCATCCCGGCCCTGTACGACGCCAGCCGCTTCGCCTGGGCGGCGGGCATCCCGCTGGGGGTCACCGAGGAGTTCTGGCGGTGGCTGGATGAGTCGGGGCTGCGTTGGGGCGGACTGTTCCTCAGCCTGATCGGCCTGGGCGGTGCGATCCTCACCCTCGGGCTCGTGCAGCGCTGGGGCGAGGTCTACCCGCGATGGATCTGGTTCAAGGCGGGCAGGCCGGTGCCGCCCATGCTGGCCATCATTCCCGCCTCGATCGTGTCGTTGATCGTGCTGTCGGGCGGGCTGACCTACTGGCGGCTGCGGGTGGTGCACGGGTTCGATGACTGGGCCATGTGGGCGACGTGGGCGCCGTCGCTGGCGTGGCCGGTGTGGGGCGTCGCCCTGGCCGCCGCCACCCTCGCCTACTACCTGCGCCGCCGCGGCGCCTGCCGGGTGTGCGGACGCGGCGGGCGCCTGGAGGCTGAGCCGGCGGCCGAGCGTGGCTAGGCTCGCGGCATGAAGCCGTCTGGCGGAGCGGAGGACCGGCGCGGCGAGATGGCACGCCGGTCGCCGGTCACCGCACTGCGCCGGCTCTCGGTTGCCTGGGGGGCGGGCGCCGCCGGGGCGGTCTCGCTGGCCGTCACGCTGGCGCATCCGCTGACCGGGAGGGTCAGCGACAGCGCGCCGTTGCTGGTGGGTGAGGTGTCGGTGCTCCTGGTCCTGACCGCTGTTACCGTCCGGCGCTCACCAGGGGGGCGGGCGGTCGTGTCGGCGGGTCTGAGCGGGCTGGCGGTGGCGCTCATCTTGCTGCGTGCCGTGTGGCAGGGACCAGCACAGCTGATGTTCGGCGCCTGCGCCGGGTGGGCGCTCGGCGCTGTGGCGGCAGCGGGGGTCGGGCTCTACCTGCGTGGACTGGACGACAAGCGGCAGCGCGCGGTCGAGGAGGCCACCCGGGC
>NZ_JBFAMX010000485.1:0-7989 GCF_040659615.1 Nonomuraea sp. NPDC049784 | reverse complement strand
GTAACGGCGCCCGCCGGGCACCGGGTGCGGGACGGCGGTCACGCGCTCGCCGGCCAGGAGCCGCCCGCGACCCGGTCCGAGGGCACCTGGGCGCAGGCCCGGCGCGCGGACGGCCTGACCAGCGTGGTGCGCGGGCTGCACGGCTACACCGGGGCGGGCGTGGCGAGCGCGCACGGCGTGAACGCCTACGGACGGCACTCCGCCACGCCGTACGTGACCAGCGACGCCCATCCTGGTGGCACCGCCGTGTACGTCAGCCTGGTCCTGCTCACGGGGACCGAGCAGGAGCCGCCCACGCCGGAGATACAGGTCGACGGCGAGGAGGTCACCCTGAGGCTGTCCGGCGGTGAGCCGGTCAAGGTCCGTCTCGGCAACCTTTCCAACGGCCTGCGGCAGGAGTAGCCCGACCGCGCCGACCACTTCAACCAACCTCAAGACGGCCCGAGCCGGACGCTTCAGCACAGGATGCGGGTCCGCCCTTCTCGGGTCATGATCGTCATGAGGGAGGACACGATGAGTACTGCGGAGTGGTACAGGAGCTTCGGGGCCATGGAGGCGCGCGGGCAATCCCCGACCTATGACATGCTCGCCGGCCGGATCGCCGACGACGCCGAGATGCTGGCCCTGCTCGAGCAGCTTCCCGAGCCGAAGCGGCAGCCGAACCTGCTGTTCGGAGTGGTGCGGTTCCTCGGCGGCCCGGTCGAGGACTATCAAGCGTTCCGGACGTGGACGTCGGCCGAATGGGTTCGGGTACGGCAGGCCATGAGCGAGCGCCGTACCCAGACGAACGAGCCGGGCCGGTGCGCCGTGCTGCTGCCGGTCCTCGCCGCCCTGCCGCAGCCGTTGGCGCTGATCGAGGTCGGCGCGTCGGCCGGGCTGTGTCTCTATCCGGACCGCTACCGATACCGCTACGACGACGGGCTTGTGGTCGGGCCCGCCGGCAGCCCGGTCGTGCTCGAGTGCCACACGAGTGGGCCGGTTCCGCTGCCTGAACGCGTGCCCAGGGCGGTCTGGCGGGCCGGCGTGGACCTCAATCCTCTCGATGTGCACAGCGCGGAGGACATGCGATGGCTGGAGTGTCTGGTCTGGCCGGAGCAGCATGAGCGGTTGCCGCGGCTTCGGGGCGCCGTTCGTGTCGCCCGGGAGGAGCCCCCGCAGCTGGTACGCGGTGATCTCAACCAGGTGATCGGGGACCTGGTCGCCCAGGCCCCCGCGAATGCCACGCCGGTGGTCCTCCATACCTCTGTGCTGGCGTATCTGTCGATGGAGGAGCGGGAGGCTTTCGCCGAGAAGATGCGGGGCCTGCCCTGCCGCTGGGTCTCCAGTGAAGCGGTCGGTGTCCTGCCGTCCGTGGACCGCCGCCTTCCCCGGCCGGCGCCTCAGGACCGCCTGGTCTGCGTTGTGGCCCCGGACGGGCGGCCGCTGGCCTTCGCCGGGCCTCACGGCCAGTCCCTGGACTGGTTCGGCTGAGGTCACGAGCCGGTGATGCTGATCTGGGTGAACCACTCCGCCGGGACGCGGACGATGCCCGGTGATTTCGGTACGACTGCGAGGTAGATCCCGGCGTTCTTGAACACGGCCTTGTGGGCGAAGCGGTTGCCGTGGCTCAGCGCGGCGTTGACGCGGTCGGTGGAGCCCAGCGTGGTGCTGGTGCCGGGGCGGGCGGTCATGGTGTACTGCTGCCTGATGCCGTACCAGACGAGTGCGCCGCCGGCGGACGTCCTGAGCGCGTAGATCTCCAGCGTGGGCTGCGAACGGACTGTCATGGTCCACTGACCCTGTAGAGCCTTGCGATCTCCGGCCCTGCCATCGGCATTCAGCCTGGCGGCGGAGTCGGCCGTGAACATCTTCCGGGCGCGCCGGTCCTGGCCGAAGGTGCTCTGCAGGCGGGCGTGGGCCTGGGCGATCTGGCGCGGGGAGGCGATGAGGGCGTCGCCGTCGTCCGGCGCCACCGCAGTGGCCAGGCCGTTCTTGTCGCGCGCGGCGGCGGGCGGCCTGGACTTGGACGTGGTGACGGACATGGCGACCGCGCGCCAGCCGGCGGACGTCTTCTGGAAAATCGCCTGCCACCAGCCGGAGGCGCCTTTGCGGCCGAACTCGGCCATGAACCATGGCGCGCCGGACCCCTTCCCCGGTTATGGCGAACCGGGGTTTGACGACGGCCTTCCAGGGCGTCTGTGAGCTCTCGCCGAGCATTTTCCCTATCTTGCGCTGGACGGTGCTGATCTCCGCGGACAGGCCGGCCTCCGCCGCCGTCCAGTCCGTACCGCCCTGCCGGTCGGCCGCCTTCTCGGCCTTCTCCCACTGGGCGAGGATGGCCTTGGCCTCGGCGACGGTCACGACGCCGCGCGGCGCGGACGGCGCCGTCGAGGCCGGGGGGCTGCCGAACGAGGACGCGGCCTGTTTGCCGGAGTTGCAGGCGGTGGCGGGCAGGGCCAGTGCGACGAGCACGACAAGTAAGGGGCGGACAGGCATGGCAGGTCTCCGGGAGGTTGATTGCCCGGAAGTACGCGGTCGCCGTCCGCCCGGGTTCAGCCCCGACCCGGGCGATAACGAGAAGGTTGGTGACACGCCCAAAGGGCAAGAGTTTCGGTCATCCGTATAAATTGGTCGACCGGTCGGCTCTAACCGCAGGGGCGTAGCGCGAAGGCGGCGCGCGGGTTGGCGATCAGCGCCGACTTGGCCACCTCGCCGAGCCCCGCCGCCTCCAGCCGCGGCACGAACCGTTCCAGCAGGTACGTCAGCCCCGGCCCGCCACCCAGCCCGGGCCAGTACGAGCGCCGGGCCAGGTCCATGCCGAACAGCAGCCGATGCCCCAGCCCGCGCCCGGCCAGTTCGGCGACGAGCGCGACGATCTCGCTGTCCGGCCCGTACTTGATCCGCCCGGGGCGGTCGAAGGCCAGGTACGCCCCACTCTCCGCCAATGAGGTGAGATATCCGGCGTCGGGGTTGTGGTCGATGTGCCCGAGCACCACCCGATCGGCCTCCACGCCGCAGGCCGACAGCGCGTCCAGCAGTTCGTGCCCCATCGTGCCCTTGTCGCAGTGGGTGACGACCGGCACGCCGGTGCGGAGAGCGGCGGCGGCCACGGCGCCGATCAGCCGCTCCACTCCGCGCCCGAACGAGTGGTACGAGGTCGCGATCTTGATGGCTCCCGCGCGGGCGGACGACCGCCGCACCAGCGGACCGACCAGTCCGTACTCGTCCATGCCGAGCTCGATCTCGGCCACCAGCCGGAAGCCGTCGCGAGTGTGGCGGTTCTGAGCAGGGCACGGCGGGACAACCTGGTCATGCGCGACCTCCCGGTACGGGGTTACTGACCCATGAGAGCGTTCTTGGCGTCGTTGAGCTCCACGGAGAACACCGTGAGGTCGCCGCGAGCGTGGCGGATGGTGTACTCGAGGGCGATCCCGCTCTCGGCGCACGTGCTGCGCGCGGTGGCCAGCAGCGCCGCGGCCATGGGCACGCGCAGCAGCTCGGCGAGCCGGTAGTCGGCGTTGACCGCGCCGATCGTCTCCCGGCCGCTCGCGGGGGTGAGGCCGTACTTGGTGCGCAGCAGGTCGTACAGGGAGCCGGTGAGGTCCTCGTCGAGGATGCCGGGGACCAGCTCGACGGGCAGGTGGGCGCTCTCGAGCATGCACGGCACGCCGTCGAGCAGGCGCAGCCGCTCGACGAAGACGACCTCCTGGCGCTCCCGCATGCCGAGCGCGACGGCGACGTCGGGCCCGGCGTGCTGGAGGCAGGCTTTGAGCACCTGCGTCGTGGGCTTGCGGCCCAGTCGTGCCATCGTCTCGGTGAACCCGACCGGCCGCGATCCCAGCTCCGGGGTCACGGCCAGCGGGGCGGTGTAGGTCCCGCTCCCTTGCCTGGCGACCAGCAGCCCCTCCTGCACGAGGTCGCCGATCGCCCGCCGGGCCGTCGCCCTGCTCACGCCCGCGTAGACCATCAGGTCCTTCTCGGCGGGAATCATCGTGCCGGGCTCGCAATCGCGGATCACCGCCCGCAGGCGCTCGCGCAGCTGGTAATAGAGCGGCACCGCAGCTGACGGGTCGAGCGCCAGCCTGCGTTCCCAGTCGGTCATGCTTCCCCGCCTAAGTTGTACGGACGACCGTATCTTTTACGTTCGGCGGGGAAGTGTCAACCGTGGCCGCTCCTCACCCCTCCAGGGCGAAGAGCACCCAGGACTGATCCGGAGCCAGGCCGGCCAGTTCGCGGCCGCACTCCTGAAGGACCTGCGGGCCCGAGGTGATGTGCGCGGTGCCGGTGTGGACGTCCCTGAACAGCCGCTGGATCAGCCCGTCGCGCACCGCCGTGGTCCCGCCCGACGCGTAGACGAATCGGGCCACCTCGGCGACCGTCGACGTGATGTGGTTGAGCGCGAGCCGCACCATCGTCTCCTGGCGTACGTCGAGCGCCCGGCCCGAATCAAGGGTGCGTTCCGCGTCGTCCCACGTGTCGTGCACCAGGGCCTTCGCCGCGCGGAACTTCGCCTCGGCGCGGGCGAAGTCGGCGTGGAAGGCGTCACTGCCGGCGATCTGGCCGGGCCGCCCGGACCGCGCCACGGCGTAGCGGACCAGCTCGTCGAGCAGCCGGCGGCCGACGCCGAGTGCCCAGCCGGAGTGGCAGATCAGCGCCTGGTCGAGCACGCCGAGCCGGAAGATCGCGCCGCCGCGCAACGGCTCGTTCTGGGTGAAGATGTGCGTCTGCGACTCTGGTACGAAGGCGCCCTCGATGGCGTAGTCGATGCTGCCCGTCGCGCGCAGGCCCAGGACGTCCCAGTTGCCGAGCATCTTGGCGTCTTCGATCGGGGTGATGAAGATCCGGGCCTCGTCGGTGCCCTCGATGGCGCCCAGGCTGTGAACGTACTGGGCGTGCAGCATGCCCGAGGCGAAGCTCCACTGGCCGCTGAGGCGGAAACCGCCGTTCTCGCGCACGGCGGCGCCCGGCCGGGTGCCCTGACCCGCGATGAGCGGCATCCGCGGGCCCTTGAAGATCCGCTCGACGGCATCGTCGCCCAGGTAGGCGCCGGCCGTGCCGTTCTCGAGCGTGGTGGCCATGACCACCCAGCCCGTCGAGGGGTCGGCGTACGAGAGTTCCTCGAAGACGGCGATCAGTTCCGTGGGTGACAGCTCGGCACCGCCGAGCGGCACTGGCACCCATAGGCCGAAAAGTCCCGCCTCGTGCAGGGCGTCCACGACGGGGGTGGTGAGCCTGCCCTGCGCCTCGGCCGTGGCCGCCTCGCGCTCGATCAGCGGGCGCAGGTCGCGGGCTCGCTCCAGCAGGGCCGGGCCGGCGGTGTGCAGTCGCGGCGTATCGCTCATGTCCAGGTGCTCCTGTTCGTGATCGGCGGCGCTCCTACTCCGTCAGATCACGAGAGCGGCACGTTGTCCAGAGCCGGTAACGGGATCCAGTACTGGTCAGTCTCCGATTTATACGTTTTCTTGACGCCCTGACCAGGCGAATTACCTCTTTGCCGTGGATAGTGTGCGATGCGGCTTGATGCGGTCTTTACGGAGGGGTGCCCGTTATGGTGCTGGCGAAGCGGCCGGCCGCTACGGAAGGGACTGTGCGTTCCTGGCTGTTGGAGGGCTTGCAGACCGACCGTAAGCAGATCGAGCACGGTCCTCATGTGAAGCACCCGTGGTGGCGGGTGATGTGCCTGACCGGTGTGGACTACTTCTCCACGCTGGGTTACCAGCCGGGCATCGCGGCGTTGGCGGCGGGGCTGCTGTCGCCGCTGGCCACGCTGTTCCTGGTGGCGCTGACGCTGCTGGGCGCCCTGCCGGTGTATCGGCGGGTCGCCGCCGAGAGCCCGTACGGGCAGGGCTCCATCGCCATGCTGGAGAAGCTCGCGCCGCAGTGGTGGGGCAAGCTGTTCGTGCTGGCGCTGCTGGGCTTCGCGGCGACCGACTTCGTGATCACGATGACGTTGTCGGCGGCGGACGCGACCGCGCACCTGCTGGAGAACCCGTTCGTGCCCGACTTCCTGGCCGGACAGCGGGTCATCGTGACGCTGGTGCTGCTCGCCCTGCTCGGCGGGGTGTTCCTGATGGGCTTCACCGAGGCCATCGGCATCGCCACGCTGCTCGTCTTCGTGTATCTGGGGCTGAACGCGGTCGTCGTGGCGACGGCGATCCTGCACGTGCTGGAGGCGCCGCAGGTGGTGGTGGACTGGCAGCGCGCGCTGAGCCTGGACTTCAGCAGCCCGCTGACCATGATCGGGCTGTCCCTGCTGGTCATGCCGAAGCTGGCTCTGGGCATGTCCGGGTTCGAGACCGGTGTCGCGGTGATGCCGGTGGTCAAGGGCGACATCGGGCAACGGGTGAAGGGCACTCGCCGCTTGCTGACCACCGCGGCGTTGATCATGAGCGTGTTCCTGGTCTTCTCCAGCTTCGTCACCACCGTGCTGATCCCGCACCACGAGTTCGAGGAGGGCGGCAAGGCGAACGGGCGGGCGCTGGCCTACCTGGCGCACGAATATCTGGGCAACTGGTTCGGCACCGCCTACGACATCTCCACGATCGCCATCCTGTGGTTCGCCGGGGCCTCGGCGATGGCCGGGCTGATCAATCTGGTGCCGCGCTACCTGCCGCGCTATGGCATGGCGCCGGAGTGGACGGGCGCGGTGCGGCCGCTGGTGCTGGTGTTCTCGGCGATCGCGTTCGGCATCACGATCATCTTCGACGCCGATGTGGACGCCCAGGGCGGCGCGTACGCCACCGGCGTGCTGGTGCTCATGCTGTCGGCGGCGGTGGCGGTGACGCTGTCGGCGTGGAAGAAGCGTCAGCAGGTGGCGACGGCCGGGTTCGCGCTGATCTCGGCGGTGCTCGGCTACACGGTGGTGGACAACGTGATCGAGCGGCCGGACGGCGTCAAGATCGCCTCATTCTTCATCGCGGCGATCATCGTCACCTCGCTGATCTCCCGCGCCACCCGCTCGACCGAGCTGCGGGTCACCGAGGTGCGCCTGGATCCGCTGGCCGAGGAGTTCGTGAACGAGGCGTGCGGGGACATCCACGTGATCGCCAACGAGCCGAACGCGCGGGACCAGGAGGAGTACAACGACAAGCTCCGCGAGACGTGGGTCAATCACCGGTTGCGCAGCTCGGAGCCGGTGCTGTTCGTGGAGGTGTCGGTGCCGGACGCCTCGGAGTTCGAGACCGAGCTGCACGTCAAGGGCGAGGAGCGGTACGGCCACAAGATCCTGACCATCGAGAGCTCGGCCGTGCCCAACTCGCTGGCGGCGCTGCTGCTGTACCTGCGGGACCGGACCGGGGGAGTGCCGCACATCTACTTCCACTGGACCGAGGGCAACCCGGTCGTGGCCATGCTGCGCTACCTGGTCTTCGGCGGCGGCGACGTACCGCCGCTGACCCGTGAGGTGCTGCGCCAGGCCGAGCCGGCCCCGGAGCGCAGGCCGCACGTCCACGTCGGCTGACAGTCGGTCCCGTACGTTTCGCAGGGGACGAGCGACTCGGCCACTCCGACAGGGGTTCTTGTTCGTATGCGTCCAGCTCCCCGTCGTGGCCGTTGCCGGCGTTCCCGTCCGCCCGCCGGCCGTAATGGACGGCGGGACGGTCGGCGAAGCCCATGAGGCCGCGTCAGCCCAGGATGACCGTGAGGTCGAACGTGCCCTGGTGAGGGACGCGGAGGGCGTGGAAGCGGCGAGCACCGTCGCGGAAGTAACGCACGGTGCCGGCCGCGACGGTCGCCTGCAGGGGGGTGTCCCAGCGGAAGCGGATCGTGGTGCGGCCCCGGCGCACGTCGAAGCCGTCGGCGGTGGCGGTGGTCGAGCCGCCGAACGTGGCTCGCGTGCCGTCGGTGAAGGTGAGGACGTCTTCGGGCTGGAGGACGAGGGGGATCTGCTCGGTGGCAGCGGCGTTCGCCGTGACCGTACGCCGGATCGTCTGGCGGGTGACCAGGACGTCCGTGGTGACGTTCGCGTTGCCGTACCGGATGCCGAAGGCGGCGGGGGCCCGGCCGCCGGTC
>NZ_JBFAMX010000484.1:0-7991 GCF_040659615.1 Nonomuraea sp. NPDC049784 | reverse complement strand
GGCCAGGCGCGGCATGCGGCTGGCGGCCGAGCTGGGCCTGCCGCTGATCACGGTGATCGACACGGCCGGGGCCGACCTGTCCAAGGCGGCCGAAGAGGGCGGGCTGGCCGCCAAGATCGCCCGCTGCCTGGCCGAGCTGGTCATGCTCGACGCGCCGACCGTGTGCCTGCTGCTCGGCGAGGGCGCCGGCGGCGCGGCGCTCGCGTTGCTGCCCGCCGACCGGGTGCTGTGCGCGCAGCACGCCTGGCTGTCGCCGCTGCCGCCGGAGGGCGCCTCGGCCATCCTCTACCGCTCGGTCGACTTCGCGCCCGAGATCGCCCAGGCACAGCGCATCCGCGCCACCGATCTGCGGCAGGACGGCATCGTGGACCGGGTCATTCCGGAAATGCCGGACGCCGCGTACGAGCCGCGGCAGTTCTGCGAGCGGGTGGGGCGGGCGCTGGAGTACGAGATCGCGCGACTCCTGGAGCTGAGCCCGGCGGACCGTTTCGCGGCCCGCCAGGCCCGTTTCCGCCGTCTCGGCACTCAGTAGGGGAACCGCCCCGGCCGGTAGGTCCACATCACATGGCCGTCGGCGTCGTACCCCGTGAACCGCATACCCGGCCAGCTGATCCCCTGCTTGCCCTCCTTCTCAGGGACGGCCCCGGTGAACAACATCACGCCCTGCCCCCACGGGTCCGGGACGGTCTCGACGGTGGCGGTGGCGGTGCCGCCGCCCTTCAGCGTGACGGTGACCTTGGCCGTGCCGGGGAGCGTGAAGCCGTACCAGTCGGTCTTCTCCTGCCCCCACTGCAGCGGCCGCTCCGGCGCGAGCATGGTGCTCAGCTTCCCGCCGGGGATGGGCTCGTACGCGCCGGGCAACTCCTTGGCCCCCTTCCAGAACCGGACGCAGTTGTCCATGACCAGCGTGGCCGTGATGCCCCTGGGCAGGGCGTGGCCGCGCCCCTGCAGGGCCTTGGCCTCCCAGCAGTCGTACGAGGTGCGGTAGACGGTTTCCAGCTGCCTGCCCTTGACCTTGAAGACGTGGGCGGCGACGTCGGTGCCGTACGGGTACTTGACGTACCAGACGCGGGCGGGGGCACCGGGGGCGGACACGAACGTGCCGTGGATGCGCCGCCCGTCCCTGAGCACCGCGTCAACCGACTCCCACTCGGGCTGGGCCGTGCCATAGGAGACGGTCGCGCCCGGTTCGGGCAGGAAACTGTCCACGGAACCGTTGCTGAAGCTGTTCGGGTCGTCGAAGGAGGCGCTGCCGCAGCCGCCGCCCTTGCGTCCGTCGTACATGACCCCTCCGGAGTTGCAGAGCATGATCTGTCCGCCCCCCTCGCCTTTCGACTTGACGAACCACAGGCGGACAGGGCCGTAGCCGAAGTCCTCCGTGCCGGGAAGGATGATCGTGCCGCCGACCTGATCGCCGTACTTCGGCTCGTGTTGTCGTGGGGACCGGTCCGTGCGCCAGATCTCCTTTCCCACCGCGTCGTAGGCGACCAGTGTGTAAGTCGTGTCCGCGCTCGTTCGCGTGCTGATGGTGAAGAGCCTGAGGCCGAGGTTCCACGGGTCGGGTCTGGTATCCACGGTGACATCGCTCCGCCCGGAGATCGTCATCCGCAGTTTGGCGACGTCGGTCCTCGCGGCGCCCACCAACTGGTCGTCCGTGCGGAAATGGTGCACCGGCGCGTCCTTGAACAGATACTTGCGCTCCAAACTCGTTCTGGAGATGTTCTCGCCCTGGCGCAGCCAGATCAGCGTGCGGCCGGTTTTGGCCTTGTAAGGCGCGACGGTGACGCCTCCCTCCAATTCGACGGCCTTGCCGTCCTGCTGATCGGTGTCGAGCAGGCCCTGGGTCAGGGTGGAGCGCGGGATCTCGTCGTCGGCGCGGCCCGGCTTGCTGAACACCGCCTTCGAGACAGGGTCCTGGGTGGTGTACGTGACCGTCCAGATCTGGAACGGCGCACCCTCAGGGCGCAGCAGCGTGGCCGGGATCTTCGCGCCGCTCTTGGTCACCGCGCCGACCGCCGTGACGTCCTGGTGGGCCACGCCGTAGTCCAGAGCCCTGGCCGCGCCGTCTTTCACCGTGCTGCCCTCGAACCAGCCTCTCCACGAGACGCTCGCATTCAGCATCCCGCCGCAGGCTCCGTACGGATTCGCGTCCGCACGCTCGGTGATGTAACACAGCTCGGGCTGGCCCATGTCGCCCTTGGCGAACCAGAGCCGCAGCGGCTTGCCCTCGGCCGGGTTGTCCACCGTCACCTGCTCGCCGGCGGGCGTCCTGTCGCGCATGAGCTGCCGGTAGACCTCCTCGGGGTCGGTCGCGGTGTTCCTGCCCAGGCCCCCGTTGAGCAGGACAGGAACGAACACGGCCAGCAGCGCCACCGGCAGCGCGGCCAGCAGCCACCGGGCCGGGCGGCGGTGCGGCCTGCGTTCCATGACACGCGCCCAGGCGTGCGGGCCGGCCTCGAAGGTCCGGGCACGGGCGTCGAACGCGGCTCGCAGGCGCTCTTCCAGGTCGTTCACGCGTCCTCCTCCTTCAGCGCCTTGCCCAGGGTCGCCAGCGCCCTGCTCGCGTGGGTCTTCACCGATCCGGGCGAGACGCCCATGGCCTCGGCGATCTCGCGTTCCGACAGATCCAGCCAGTAACGCAGGACGAGGGCCTCGCGCTGGCGGCGCGGCAGGCGGTCCACGGCGGCCAGCAGCTCGCGGTGCTCCTCGGAGACGATGACCGTGTGCTCGCTGCTGCGGGCGGGTTCAGGGGGGTCGGGGCGGCGCAGCCGTACGAGCCTGAGATGTCGCAGGCGGTTACGGGTGAGGTTGCAGACGGTCGCGCGCAGGTAGGCCAGGGCGGCCCCGTCGTCGCGCAGGCGCCTGGTGTGCAGCCGGGCGAACGCCTCCTGGGCGATGTCCTCGGGGTCGTCCGCGCCGAGCAGCCCGGCAAGGCGTACCAGGGAGTGGTACTGGGCCGCGAACAGGTCGGCGAACGACGGCTGCGCCATGGTCGCTGTTTCGGTCACGCCATAGAGACACCTGGAACGGCGGCCGGTTGACTACGGGACCGGAATCCGTTCGACGCGGATCGAGAAGACCTCCTCGCGGGGCACCACGACCTCATAGGCGCCGTGGTCGACCATCCAGTAGCCCAGCGCCTCGGCCTTCATCCCGCTGTGGCCCGTGTAGGCGATGTGCAGCCCGTCGTCGTCCTCGTCCAGCACGATGCAGGGCTCGCCGCCGAACGCCCCCACCGTGCGGATCAGCACCAGCCACTCGACCTGCGGCCTGGCCACCACCCGCCGCCAGTAGCCCGACGCGGGCTCGAAGCCTTCCACCTCGACCTCGCTGAACAGCACCACCTGGTCGCTGTCGGGGCCCAGGGCGGCGGGCAGCGTGAGATCCCCGAAGCGGGCCACGAAGCCGGACGCGACCGGCATGATCTCTTCGCTCATGCGCCCTCCTTCGTCGGTCGCCTGAGCGAAATTCGGCTGTGTCTATTGGTTCGCTCGCTACGCTCGCTCATGCGGCACGCCGCCAGGTCAGCCCGTCGTACTCGGCGAAGGGCCCCTCGCCGTCGGCGGTGACGTGGACGATCTCCGCCCCGGCCGGAATCGGCATCGGAACGGTGTGGAACTGCGGCACCACGTGATCCGACGACGTCGTGAACCCGTTGCCCGCGAACGGAGGCGCGTCGCTCCAGTCGCCACCCATGTGAGGCCCGTACGGCACCGCGTACGTGTCGACGTCGCGGGCGTGCCAGCGCATGACGTAGAGCTCGGGCACCTCAGCGAACAGCTCCGATCCGTCGAACGATAAGTCGAGGCCATGGTAGAGGGATTCAGGCGTGGTCAGCCTGACGCAGTCCTGCACGCGGTAGACGTAACCCGAGATGACCGTGCGCTTGCCCGAGAGGTATGGCACGAGCAGACGCGGCGGGACAACCTTCTGCATCTGCGTTCCGCTCACGGTACTACTTTACGATCTGTTGAAGCTCGGAGGACCCGGTGTTCGAGGCACGGCAGGGTGGCTCTGGCCGCGGCCGTCCATTCGTGGTCGACTCGCACGACCTGCACGCCGGGTGCCGTGCCGAGGTCGGCGCGGATCACGCCCAGCGGATCGACCAGCATGCTGCGGCCCACGCCGAAGCCGTCGGACGACTCGGCCGGGTTCGGAGCCTGGCCGACGGCGGCGGTCCACATCGTGTTCTCCAGCGCCCGGGCCCTGACCAGGGTGACCCAGTGATCCTCCTTGAGCGGCCCCGAGCCCCAGGCGGCGATCACCGCGAACAGCTCGGCGCCCTTGTCCACCAGTGCCCTGGCGAGTTCGGGGAAGCGCACGTCGTAGCAGGTGATGAGGCCGACCTTGAGCCCCGCGAGCTCGACCACGGCCGGCTCCGCGCCGGGCGCGACCAGGTCGGACTCCTTCGCGCCGAACGAGTCGAACAGGTGGATCTTCCGGTACGCCGCCTTCACCGCGCCCTGGGCGTCGATGGCCACGGCCGTGTTGTGCACCCGGCCGTCGCCCGGCTCGAAGACCCCGGCGATCACCGACAGCCCGTGCTCCTTGGCGGACTCGGCCAGGGCGGACACGAACGGGCCGTCCAGCGGTTCGGCCAGGTCCGTGATGCGCCGGCCGTAGCGGGTGAGCGTGGCCTCGGGGAAGATCGCCAGGTCGGCCCCCTCGGCCTTGGCGAGCGCCTCCTGGGCCCGCTTGAGATTCGTGGACGGGTCAGGAGACACCGGGATTTGGCAGAGGGCGATTGTGGTCACGGCCCGACTCTAACCGGTTAGGCACCGGTCGAAACCAGGTCAGGCACCGCCAAATCCACTCAAGGGGCCCGTACCTAAACCTGCTCAGCCACCACCTGCTGAGCAGCACCTGCACGGCCACGGTCACCGCCGCCAGTGCCACCCCCGACCAGCGGGTGGGGTCGGCGTTCAGCAGCGGCGCGGCCAGGACGATCACCGCGGTGCCCGAGACGTAGTTGGTCAGCGCCATCCTGCCCAGCGGCTCCAGCACCGCCGACAACCACGGCCGCAGGACGAGCAGCAACCCCAGCGAGTACGCCGCCGCGCCCGCCAGCGCGGCCACGCTGTAGACGCTCCAGGCGTGCGTGCTCGCCCAGGCGGCCGTCAGCAGCGCGGTGGCCAGCGCCGTGACCGCGAACGAGGGCAGCAGCAGCCATCTCGGCGGTCCCAGCCGATACAGCCCCATGCCCAGCAGGAACAGGCCGGGGATCAGGAACGGCCCGCCGCCCACCAGGAGCCCCCAGGCCAGCACCGCCAGCCCCAGCAGCAGCACCGGCAGGCCGCCCGCCAGGAAGGAGGCGGGCAGCAACACCGCGGCGCCGTAGACGGCGTAGTCGGTCAGCACCTCGCCCTGGTAGAACAGGTGCTGCGCCATCCCGAGGCAGAACAGCCAGAAGAGTCTGCTCAACAGCGCCCAGCGGCTGTTGCCACGCAGGAACAGCACGAAGCTGATGCCGAACAGCAGCGAGAAGATCGGGTAGAACCGGCTCTGGAACAGGGCGTCGATGGTCCAGTCGACCCCGTTGCGGGCTCCTTTGTCGGTGTGCTGCCAGGTGTTGACCAGCATGATCCCGCCCACCGCGAAACCGCGGAGGGCATCGAGCTCACGGATGCGCGTCAAAGGAACCAGGTGAACCACCATACGAGGAATCCGGCGCTGATGACGGCCGCCGTGATCTGCGGCCACCGGCGGTGGCGAAGGAGCGCCGCGGCGGTCAGCACGGCCGAGGCGGCGGCGATCCAGGTGTAGACGGCGACCGTGCCGGGCACGCCGACGGCCAGGGCGGTCTCGTTCCTGCCGGCCAGGGCGTAGACGGACTGGCCGGCCAGTCCGGCGAACGCCACGCCGGTCAGCCCGCCGAAGGCCGCCAGCGCCCTGCCCTTCAGCGCGCCCGCGACGAGCTGGATCAGAGAGGCGAGCGCGAACAGGGCGAAGGGCGCGGCCAGCCACGGGGACTTCGAGATCTGGTACGGGGCTCCGGTCACGTGCAGGTCGCCCGGCCGGATGGCGGTGTCGTCGTCCAGGCAGGGGGAGGCCGTGTTCTTCGCCGGGTCGGTGACGAACTCGAGGATCTTGCGCCGGGCGCAGGCGCTGGTCAGGAAGACGGCGTGGGAGGCTCGGGGGAACTCCTCGAAGCGGGCGTTGGGGAGGGCCTCCGCCGCGGGCCTGGTGGTCCTGGTGGGGGTGGTCGGGTCGTACTGGCCGCCCACCACGTACACGGGGGCCTGGGTGGTGGCGTTGACGGGCGTGGCCTTGGGGAGCTGCCAGGCATCACACACCGCCTTATCCCCATTTATGGTGAAAAGGCGGGATTTGGGAGTGAATGTGTTGAACGGGACCTCGTCCTGGCACTGCACCGCGTGATACAGCCCGAACTCGTGCGACACCAGCCCCTCGCCCACGGCGTCGGCCAGCGGCTGCAGCAGTTCGTCGTGGCCCTTGGCGAGTGCGCCGATCATCGCGGGTGCGACCGCCGCCACGTCCGCCTCGTGCAGCGCCTCGGCCATGATCGTGGCCAGGTCGTCGCCGCTGACACGCGCCGAGAACGCCTTGCCGAGGATCGGGTCGGTCGTGGTCACCTGGGCGGGTTTCGCGTTCAGCCGGGTCGTCGCGGCGTCGAACGCGTCCTTCATGCCGAGCACGGCCGCCGTGTCCGCCAGGTTCCTGCCGGCGTCGTCGTACCAGTTGACGCTCTCCGGCAGGTACGAGTCCAGCACCACCGACCGCGCTCCCTTGGGGTCGGCGGCGGCCACGTCCATCATGACCCTGGTGGAGTAGCTGACGCCGAACAGGTTCCAGGACTCGTACCCGAGTTGCCGACGTAACGCGACGACGTCGGCCGCGATCTCCTTCGTGTTGTATCCCCGCAGGTCGACGCCCTGCTCCCGGAGCCTTGCCCGGCACCGGCCGGCGGCGGCCGCGATGTCGGCGGGCGGCCGTCTGAGCTGCCCCAGCAGCGCCTCGGCCGTCTCGGGGCAGCCCAGCACCGGCTCGGAGTACTTGCTGCCGCGCTGCTCGACCGTCACCACGTCACGATCGGGGAACATCTGGCTCAGAAATCCGGTGAGCTGCATGGACGCCGACGCGGGCCCGCCGCTCATGTACACGACAGGGTCCGGTTTACGGTCCTTGGCGGTCGAGATGTGGACCGCGTACCCCACCTTGATCTTCCTCTCCGGGGCGTCCCTGCGCTCGGGAACCTCGAGGAAAGCGCAGGTCGTACCCGCCGGGACGGAAACCGGGCACGGGGGCGTGTCGCCTCCGTGCGGGGTCATGACGGGGGGAACGGTCAGGGCGAGGGCGAGCACGACCCGGATGATCACGGGTCGAGACTACCGATGAGAAACCTGCGAAGCGGACCGCCCTACGGTCGTCGATCGACGCGACATCAGTGGGCGGTTCGATGAGCAGGTTTCTTGTCGGGCATAGCCTAAGGGTCGTGACCGAACCACTTGTTGCCAGGATGCGCGCCTTCGGCACGACGATTTTCGCGGAGATGAGCGCGCTCGCCGTCGAGACCGGATCGATCAACCTCGGCCAGGGCTTTCCCGACACCGACGGGCCCGCGGCGATGCTCGACCGCGCGGTCCAGGCGATCACGTCGGGCGTGAACCAGTACCCGCCGGGGCCGGGCATGCCGGAGCTGCGCCGGGCGGTCTCGGAGCACCGCGCCGCCCATTACGGCCTCTCGTACGATCCGGTGGGCGAGATCCTGATCACGGTGGGGGCCACGGAGGCCATCGCGGCGGCCGTGCTCGCCCTGTGCGAGCCGGGGGACGAGGTGATCGCCTTCGAGCCGTACTACGACTCCTACGCGGCGTCGATCGCGCTCGCCCAGGCGCGGCTGGTGGCCGTGACGATGCGCCCGGTGGACGGCCGCTTCACGTACGACCCGGACGAGCAGCGCGCCGCGGTCACACCCCCCACCCGCGCCATCCTCGTGAACACGCCGCACAAACCCACGGGGACCGTGTTCA
>NZ_JBFAMX010000483.1:0-8007 GCF_040659615.1 Nonomuraea sp. NPDC049784 | reverse complement strand
GGCCGCGCGCACCCGCTGGGCCGCGTCGCCCGTCCCTCGGACGTCGCCGAGGTCGTGGCGTTCCTGGCCGGATCGCGGTCCGGTTTCGTCACGGGCGCGGACGTACGCGTGGACGGCGGGCTACTGGCCGCGCTTCCCCTGGCGCTGAAGGAGTAGCGGCGAGAACCGGCCACACGGCTATGTTCAACCAAGCCGCGCATTGGGGCGACTACCTGGAGGAGGCGCGCCAGGCCGGCGTGAGCAGAACGTGGGCGACGACTTCAGAGGGGGCGCACCGGTGCGGTCAGGTCAGCCGGCCCGGCGGGCGAGGGCCAGGTCGGTGAAGCGCACGAGGTAGCTGTTCGGGATGGCCGGGCCTGGCCGACTCATGCTGCTCGACCGCCTCGCCGAACACCACACTCCGCTCACGGTCCGCTGCCATGGCACTCTCCTCATCGTCAGGCGAGTGCCGATTCGATCACGCCGGCTGGAGCGTCCAGTTCTGATCACCGTTGGAGGCGTCGCACGGGCTGCCGACGACCTCGTTCCGCAGGCCGGCGTGCAGGCACGTCTCCTGGACCGGCCCCTGCCACTTCACCGGGCGGCCCTGCCACTTGATCACGATCCGGTCGCCTCCCAATGCCTTCTCCACCGTGACGAAGGCGATGCGGTGGTTCTTGAGGTCGATGCCGCAGCGCTCCATCCGCACCAGGCCCGGGTCCTTGTTCGGCCTGCCGACGCACAGCTTGTTCTTGCTGTAGAGGCTGCGCAGCTCCGAACGGGGGTTTCGGGTCCACACGTAGCCGTCCCTGGTGCCCTCGGGCTGGCAGTAGAAGGTGCGCAGGGAGTACTTCGCGCCGCTGTCGGCCGGAGCCAGGCCCCACGTCAGACACATGGTCGTGCCGACGTTCCTGATCATGTACGTCTTGGGCGCCGCGTTGGCGGCGGGCACGGTCGCGGGGAAGACGGCCATGGCAGTCACGAGCGGGATGGATAAACGTCTTTTCATGGGGTGGAATGGTAGCCATGTGACGGCGTGGTGTCTGGATACGCTGATTTCCGCCGCTCCCTGATCAAGCGACCTTCGCACGGTCATCGACCAGGCCGTCGAGCTGTTCAGCCGTCTCGCTGAGGTCGCAGCGGATCGAGGCGAGCTGGACCTTCCGCTCCGGGCCCACCGACGCGGCCACACCGCTGCCGGTCACCGTGGTGCGCTTCCAACCGCAGACGGACGGCAACGGTGTCGCCCCGGCCGGCACCCAGTTCACGGTGCCGTTCGTGGTGCAGCAGCAGGCATCCGGGCGGGACAAGGGAGTCGACGCGCTCACCGTCGAGGCGTCGTACGACAACGGCCGGTCCTGGACCGCACCGGCGATCACCGGCCGCTGGCAGGGCAAGGACCCCGCCGCCACCGACCCCTACAACCTCCTGCCCTGGCGGCTCGGCCTGCTCACCCAGACCAACTCCACCTGCTGATCCCTGCTGCCAGGGCGGCGCGGAAGGCCGAACCGCAGCGCCGCCCCTCAAGCCCTCGCAGCACCATCAGACACGCGGCGGCTCGGTCATCGTAGAAGGCTCAGGCCAGGTCAGCTGGCTCAGCACGACGAGGAGTCCACCGCCGTCCCCTCGGCGCAGGCCGCGGCGACCAGCGTCGTACGCAGGGCCGTCAGGCTGGGCGGCGTGGTGTTCGCCGGCTCAGTGCCGCCCGCGGGAACCGAGGTCGCCGTAGCCGAAGGCTTGCTCGTCGGCGTGTAGCAGGGGTCGATGAGGTCGTCGCAGGTCGGCGAGGGAGACGGCTCCGCGTCGCCGTCCTCGGAGACGTACGCGTACCCGAGGAGCTGCGCCGCGCGCTGGCCGTCCATGAGCGGTGCGATCACCGGGCTGCCCGCCGACTCCTCGAAGAACAGGCCTTCACCGATCGGCGTGTAGACGGACTGGGCATAGGCCAGCTGGGTCGCGTCGGTGACGGGGCGGCCGAGGAGCTGCTGCCGTTCCGCCAGGTTGTGGACGAACATCAGGCCGGTGCCCGCCGTGCCGATGGACTCCTTGAGTTCGGCGAGCGTGGTGGTGGCCGGCTGCTCGACCTGGACCCGGATCTTGCCGTCGGCGTACCCCTGACCCAGCCGCCCGGCCAGCACCTTGTCAACCCGCACCACCAAGCCGGCGTAACGCATGGCCGCGTCCGGGCTGTCGTAGGCCACGACGGCCGAGCCACCCTCCGAGTCGTCGGAGGCGAAGGCGATGCCCGGTTCGATGTCCACGACAGTGCCCTGGACGAGCGCTCCGGCGGCCTTGAAGGCGCCGGAGTCGGACGCTCCGGGGACGATATCGGCCACCGAGTCGAACAGGTACTCCCCGTCGGACACGCTGGTGCCGTAACTCAGCCGCGCCCAGAAGGAAGACTCCGGGCTGTTGAGGAACGTGCCTGCGAGGGCGCCGGTGGCGACGGCGGCGACGAGGGTGAGGATCACCGCGAAGCGGTTCTTCATGGTTACCACGCCCCGTTGACGTGCGAGCGGTCGTGGCTGCTGTACGTCTGGGTGGTGGACGTGCCCTGCTTCATACAGGAGGTCAGATTGGTGTGCCCGAGGCCGATGGCATGCCCGATCTCGTGGCAGGCCGTCTTCTTGCGGACGGTCGAGCTGGTCATGTCGGCCAGGTCGAAGCGGAGTTCGGCACGGTCGCACAGATACTCACCGCCGATCTGGGCGAGCACTCTGACGCACTTGGTCGTAGCGGTGATGTTGACGCCCGTACTCGAGCCGTCCCAGTCCTTGCCCCAGTAGTCGGTGTAGTAGGCGTCGTACATCACCAGATCGGTGTGCGTGCCCGCGGTGCTGTCGTAACCGCCTATTCGCAGGTCGGTCTGGTAGTCAAGGTTGGCCATGCCGTAGTCGGCCGCGGTGATCATGTTGCTGGTGAGGGTGGAGCCGTTCCAGTAGACGTCGCGGTTGTCCGTCTTGGGGCAGCACCAGGTGGGATGGTAGGCGTAGAAGCCGAACGTGTTGGCAACCACTGGAGTGGCGGCCGTTACCCCGGCGGAGAGCGACGCCACGATGGCGAACGCCAGAGCGAGTGCTGACTTGCGCATGGCTGATCAATGTAGGTACGGGGCCGGGTCACCAAAAGATCGAAAAGATGAAGCCACTCGCAACACGGGGTGTACAATGGCTGACCAGCCTGTGCGGTGGCCGAGCACGATGTGGAGACCGCCGCGGCAGTTGCCAGTGATGTTCGACCAACCCGCGCATTGGGGCGTCTACCTGGAGAAGGCGTGCCAGTCCGGCGTGAGCAGCGGCTCCCGGCGGCCCGGGTCGAGGATCCGGTAGGCGGAGATGGTGCGGACCAGGAACCGACGGCTGGGTCAGGCCCACCAGCCGCCGACGACCTCGACTCCCTCACTCTCGAGGGCGTTGTGCCACGCCGGGTCACGCAGGAGCCGCGCCTCCCAGGTCCGCACGATGCCGTCCGGTCCCGTGACCGCGTCCTCGCGGGACGGGTGCAGGAACAACTCGCTCGTGCCCTCGGGGAGGGCGGCGAGCCGGCGGAGGTAATCGTCCCGCAGTTGCTCGTAGGTACCGAGTTCGTGTGCCGGGCGCCGGTTGGTCGCGATCGTCTGCGGGATGGACACGCCTAGTGCGTCGGCGAGGGCGACGGCGCGCTCGTGCGCTGCCGCGAGCTGCGGCGGGAGCGGCCCGCCGAAGTACGGTTCCGGGTCACGGGGCAGCCGGAAGGCAAGGCTGTGGCGCGCACACCACTCAAGCGCCTCGGCCAGCCACGATCTGCCGTGCAGGCCGTACAGGGTGCCGGCGTGGGAGTCGGCCGCCTCGGGCATGGGGCCCCGGCCGCGCATCCAGTGCAGCTGTGCGTCCGCCTCCCGGATGACATCCCGGGCCTCACCGCGGGCTCCGAGAGCGAACGGATCATCACTGAGTGACCCGTCCGGATCGACGAGGCTCGCCGCACCGTTGAGGGGCCGCCAGCGCGGGAGCCCGCGCTCGCTCGTGAGCGTCACGTGCAGCCGCGGCACGACGCCGAGCTCCCAGACCTGGTTCGCGGCTTGCTCCGCGGCCGGCGAGACGCAGATGAGCGTCGTCGCGGTGACATGTCCCTCGGCGAGCAGTGCGACGATGACCTCCGTCGTCCCGGGTTCGCGGCCGAGATCGTCGGCCGTGATCACGACGCGGCGGGTCATCGGGGGCGCTCCGCGGCGGACTCGTCCACGGGACCGGTGGGCGGCGGCTCGACCGGCTCAGCCGCCTCACGCGGCGTCTCGATCGGGACCGAGATGAGTCGCGCCGCGACCGCGCCGATCGTCGTCAGCACGAACGGGTACACGCATAAGTACACCCGGAACGCGAGCCCGGGGTCGGTGCCGGAGTCGTCGCCCGAGTTGTAGCCGAAGAACACGCCCAGCGATGTGAGCGCGAGTCCGGTCACGATCCCGTTGAGCCGGGCGAAGAAGCCGAAGGCGGACAGGAAGAGCCCTTCGCGGTGCTCCCCGTTGCGCGCGGCGTCGGCGTCCAGCACGCGCGCGACGATGAGGTCGTTCGTCGCGAGCATTCCCGACCACCCGGCCCCGACGAGCACCCCCGCGGCGATCGCGGTGACGAGGTCGGTGGCGAAGAACAAGGCCGCGAAGCTGGCCGCGAGGACCGCGAAGGCGAGCCGCCAGGTCCACAGGGCGCCGCGGCGTGCGACGACGCGCGTCCACACGACGAGGCCGCCCGCCGAGACGAGGATGACGATGCCCTGAAGGTAGAGCGCGTTCCCGACCGGGAGCCCGAGCGAGTAGCGGACGTACAGCTGGATGCCCGAGAGTACGAGCGCCATGGCTATGCCGTAACAGGCGCCGGTGAGCCCGACTGTCCAGAACATCCGGTTGCGCACAATCGACCACACGCTGGGCAACAGCAGCGGCCGCTCGCGCGTGGAGTAGCGGGGACTCTCGCGCGCGCCGAGCGCCATGAACACGATCACGACGAGCGCGACCGCGCCATAGATGATCGCTGTGATCTGGAAGCCCTGGGTGGATTCCTCGGTGCCGAACACGTCCGTCGTGAGCAACGGGGTGACCGCGAGCGAGATCACGAGCGCTACGAGCTGGAAGCCCTGGCGCAGACCGTTGGCCACGGCGCGGTCGCGCTCCTGCGGGTACAGCTCGGGGAGCAGCGCGCCGTAATTGGCGTTGAGCATCGAGTCGAAAGCCTCGCACAGGATCGCGAACACCGCGAACCAGAGCACGAGGCCGATGCCCTGCAGAGAGGTCGGCGCGGAGAAGAATGCGATCATGCAGGCCGCGAGCATCGGCGCGCCGACGAGCAGCCACGGCCGGCGCCGGCCGAACCGGCTCCGGGTGCGGTCGGAGAGATGGCCTAGCAGCGGGTTGTCGAGCGCGTCGATGACCGCGTAGATCACCATGACCACGCCGTAAGCGCGAACGTCGAGCCCGAGATTGTCGACGTAGAAGAGGATCATCGACCCCTTGATCATGTTGATCGGGATGGAAGTGCCGAACATCCCGATGGCGTAGCGCCACGCGGGAGTCCGCCCCGGGGCCGTACCGGGCTGGGACACGCGATCACCTTCCTTGCTGATGCCGAATCACCATCGCCGGGCAGGTCCCCTGCGGCCAGAACGGCGGCGTCGTCGGGCACGAAAGCCCTTTCACGACGTGGCTGCTCATTCGCGTTCGATCTGCCATGAAGCTCGGGGCTCCTCGCCGCCAACCTGGCCCTGCGCGCTACAACGCGCATAAGAAGATGTCGACAAATGGCAGATAATGTCAATGGTCAAGAACGCATGGATGCTCGGTGGTTGCTCGCGTGTGCGCGCTACAGCACGGCACGGATGGACACAGGCCGACATGACGGCGGGGAGAATCCCGGCCACAGCGACACACAACAACACTCGGTGGCGCTGAGCAGCAGTTGACGGACGCGCGCCTTCTCCTCGGGGCCGAGCCGCCGGTCCACATCGAGCAGGCGGCAGAGAGCCTTGTAGTCCGGGCGGTCGGTGATGTTCCTGCCGAATCGCATAGTGTCCCAGCCGGTCAAGCACACGCAGCAGTTCGCGCGGCTCTTCGTTGGCGACCAGCCGCCGCGCGACTTCGTTGAGGACCCCGTTGGGTTCCAGCTGCAACGCGAAGGTGCCGCGGCCGGTGAAGCTTCCCTCATCAAGCAGGCTCAACAGGTTGAACAGGTCGTCGTTGCGCCGAGGTTGAGCGGGGCGGCCGAGAATGGCCGCAGGTCACGCCGGGAAGCCGGTTTGTTGAGGCGCTGAGCGAGTGGTGCCGTCGCTGCCCGCGCCGGGTGGTGCTGTTCTTGGATGAGATCGACGCCCTGCAGGGCAACAGTCTGGTCAGCATCCTTAGCCAGCTGCGCGACGGCCATAACGCGCGGCCGGAGGGCTATCCGTTCCCCGCGTGCGTGGTGTTGTGCGGATTGCGTGATCTGCGTGACTACAAGGTCGCCTCGGGCGGCGACCCCGGCCGATCGAACCCCGCCAGCCCGTTCAACCTGATCAGGGACCGGGACGGGAAGTTTCCGGTTCTCATAGAGGAGATCCTCACCGAGGCAGGTATCCAGACTGTGCTCACCGGCATCCGGATGCCGCGGATGAACTCGACCATGGAGCGATGGGTATAGACGTGCCGCCGCGAACTGCTGGACCCGCTGCCTACTGTGGAACGAACGCCACCTGCGGCACGCCCTGCGCGAGTACGAACGGTTCTACAACCAGCACCTAGCCCATCAAGCCCTGGCCCAGGCGACCCCGCTGCGTGCCGTCCCCGGATCCGATCACGGATCCCGAGCGAATCATCGGCCTGAACATACGCCGACGAGACCGTCTCGGCGGCGTCCTCCACGAGTACTCACATGCGGCTTGAACTGCATGGATGGAGTTTTCGGCAGGCGCAAGCATTCCAGGTGTCACGATGCGATGCGACCGAAGGCGAACAGCCGAGCCTAGAAGACCAGGTCAATTGCCCTGCACCAGTTCTGGCACCGGACACGCTGTTATAAGCCGGGCAACACATCCGCCCACTAGTGAACATTCTACGTTCACCATCTATTTAACATCCAACGTAGGACGTAGGATGTCCCGAAATCTTCTCCTGTCAGGAAGGGCGAGGACATGCACGATGGCTATCCCCCGGAGGGCCGTACCGGGCGCACCTCCCGGCGCCGCCGGGCGGGCGCCGTAATGGTGCTCGCCGGCTTACTCGTCAGCGTGTTCGGCGCGCCGGCGACCGCGGCGCCGGCGGAGACCTTCGAGGCCGGCGGGACCGCCGGCACCGCGCCGTTCGTGGACGAGCAGGTGCTCTACAAGCAGGGCGACTTCGGATACGGCTGCTTCCGGATCCCCGCCGTGGTGCGGGCCACGAACGGCATGCTCCTGGCGTTCGCCGAGGGGCGGGTGAAGGACTGCGGCGACGACGAGGACATCGACCTCGTGCTGCGCCGTTCCGCCGACGGCGGGCGGACCTGGGAACCACTGCAGGTGATCTCGGAGGGCAACGGCACGACCCACGGCAACCCGGTGCCGATCGTTGACGAGCGTACCGGGCGGGTCGTGCTGGTGAGCACCCACAACGGTGCGGAGCCGTGCCCGAACGGCTGTGACCGTGACCCCTGGGTGCAGTTCAGTGACGACCATGGGGCGACCTGGTCGGCCGCCAGGGAGATGACCGAGGGAAAGCGTCCGGAGTGGAACTTCTGGTACGCCACCGGCCCGATGCACGGCATCCAGCTCAAGCGCGGCTCGCACGCCGGCCGGCTGGTCGTCGGGGCGAGTTTCGAAAGCTGGGACCGGGTCGGCAAGCACGTCTACGGCACGCACCTGCTCTACAGCGACGACAGCGGGGTGACCTGGAACATCGGCGCCGAGACGTTCCGCGACGACGGCACGGTCATCGCCCAGGAGGTCACCGTCGTCGAGCTCACCGACGGGCGGATCTACGCCTCGGCCCGCGAGCGCGGCACCGATGAGGGCAGCCGGGCGTACGCGACCAGCAGCGACAGCGGC
>NZ_JBFAMX010000482.1:0-8011 GCF_040659615.1 Nonomuraea sp. NPDC049784 | reverse complement strand
CACGCGACGCCCGAGCAGTGCGGCGAGCTGGTCGGCGCCGTCATGGAGATGGCCGTGCACGGCAGGTCCGGCGACCTGGAGGCCTACCTCGCCGCCGACATCGCCTTCCACCGCACCTTGCTGGAGGCCACGGGTAACGAGATGATGGCCGCGCTTGGTGACGTGGTGGCCGAGGTGCTGCGCGGCCGTACGCATCACCACCTGATGCCGACGCATCCGAACCCGGAGGCGATCCGCTGGCACGCCGAGGTGGCCCAGGCGGTGCAGGCGAGACAGGCGGCGACCGCCGAACAGGCCATGCGCGAGATCGTCGATGAGGCCACTCACGCCATGCTCACTGACCAGCCCTGAATCCCGCCAGAGGACGATCGCGTCCCAGCGCGGCGGCCATGAAAACAAGTTGCAGTGTGCGTGTCCCGCAGAAAAGATTTCGGCATGATCCGGGTCGAGGGGTTAACCAAGGTCTTCCGCCGGCCACGCACCTTCTCGGGCACTTTCGGAGCGTTACGCACGCTGGTCACTCGCCAGTACGAGGAGAAGACCGCCGTCGACGATGTCAGCTTCGAGATCGACGAGGGCGAGGTCATCGGCTACCTCGGGCCGAACGGCGCCGGCAAGTCCACCACCATCAAGATCCTCACCGGCATTCTCACTCCGACGAGTGGCACCGTGGAGGTCAGCGGCCTGGTGCCCTGGCGCAACCGCTCGGCCAACGCGCGCAACGTCGGCGTGGTCTTCGGCCAGCGCAGCCAACTGTGGTGGGACCTGCCGCTGATCGAGTCCTTACGATTAGTGGGCTCCCTCTACGACGTCCCGCTCCGCGCTTCGAGACGTCGCTGAAGAAGCTGCGCGACCTGCTCGGGCTCGACGGGTTCCTCGACACACCGGTACGCCAGCTCAGCCTGGGGCAGCGGATGCGAGGCGACCTCGCCGCGGCCGTGTTGTACGAACCGCCGCTCCTCTACCTCGATGAGCCGACCGTCGGACTGGACGTACTGGCCAAGGAGGCCGTACGCGACTTCATCGTCGAGACCAACCGCGTCGGGCGCACCACCGTCATCCTGACAACGCACGATCTGGCCGACGTCGAAGCCCTGTGCAAGCGGATCATTCTCATCGACCACGGCAAGGTTCTCTTCGACGGCGCCATCGACGCGCTGGTCGACCAGCCGCGGCGGCTGGTGGTCCTGCTGGAGTCCGCGCCGGAGGAGGTGCGTGGGGTGTCGCGGGACGCCGAGGGCCGCTACGTGTTCGATATCGACGATGATCTGCCGGGCATGATCGCCTCGATCGCCGCCGAACACACCATCCGCGACATGTCGATCGAGGAACCCAGCCTGGAGAGCGTGATCAAAGGGATCTACACCCGATGACGCGCATCGGCTTCCGCCTCGCCCTGGCCTACCGCAGCAACATCATCATGACCTGCGTGACGCTGGTCGCCCAGGTGTTCCTGCTGCGCATGATCTGGAGCTCGGTGTACGGCTCGCGCCCCTCAGCCGCCGGGCTCTCCCTGGAGGCCCTGCTGTCCTACCTCACCTTGGCCAACCTGCAGGCCTTCGCCACCCACACCCTCGTCTCCCGCATCATCCACCAGCGCATCCGTACCGGCATGGTCTTCTTCGACCTGGCCCGGCCGGTCGGCTACCTGAGGCAGATGGCCGCCTTCCAGGTCGGCAACACCTTGGGCGGGCTGCTGCTGCTCGCCCCGGTGATCCCGGTGGTCCTGCTGGTCGGCTCGATCACCGTGCCGGTCAACGGCGCGGGCTATGTGATCACTTTGGTGCTCGGCTACGTCATCGCCGTACAACTGGCGTTGCTGATCAGCCTGGTCGGCTTCTGGACGATGGAGATCGGGGCCATCTCGCTGCTCTACCGGCTGGTCAGCCAGTTCTTCGCCGGGACGATGGTGCCGCTCGCCTTCTTCCCCGGCTTCCTGGGCGTGCTGGCCGAGATGCTGCCCTTCAAGTACATGGGGTACGTGCCCGCGGCGATCTACGTCGGACACATCTCCGATATTTCAGGTCCTGTCCTGGTCGAGCTCGCCTGGATCGCGGGGCTGTCGGGCTTACTCACGTTGACGTGGTCCCGGGCCCATCGAAGGGTGGTGATCCAGGGTGGCTGAGATCCTCCGTTCCCTGCGTCTGTACTTCCTGCTCCAACGCGCCTCCGCCCGCGGCGCCATGCAGTACCGCCTGAACACCGTGATCGGCATCCTCAGCGGCGCGATCTGGCAGGGCACCGGGTTCGCCTTCATCTGGGTGGTGATGCACACGTTCCCCTCGCTGGCGGGCTGGGGACTTGCGGAGATCGCCTTCCTGTACGGCCTGCGCCTGACCGCGCACGCCCTGGCGATGATCCCCATGATGAGCGTGAACGACATCCAATGGGTGGTACGCGACGGGGAGTTCGACCGCTTCCTGCTGCGCCCCCTCAACCCCCTCGTCCAGCTCATGGGCAACAGAATGGGCATCGCCCAGTTCGGCGACCTGCTCGTGGGCGTGGCGCTGCTCGCCGTCGCCGGCCAGAACGCTCAGGTTCAGTGGAACGCCTGGCTGATCGCCTTCTGCTTCGTGGCGGTCGTCGGCGGCGCGCTCATCGAGGCCGCCTTCTTCCTCGCACTCTGCTCACTGTCGCTGCGCATGGTCGACACCTTCGCCCTGCGCGTCTTCGTGGACGACGTCTTCAGCAAGTTCGGCTCCTACCCGATGAAGATCTTCGGCGGCGTAGTCGAGTGGCTGCTCACCTTCGTGCTTCCCGTCGCCTTCGTGGCCTACGTACCCTCGAGCATTCTGCTGGGCAAGCTCGACAACGCCTGGGCACTGGCCGCCCCGCTCCTGGGTATGGTCCTGATCGCGCTGGCCTACCTCATCTGGCGACGCCAACTCGACCACTACCAGAGCGTCGGCCACTGAACTCGGCAACCCTCAGGGGATGAGGCGCAGCGCCCGCTCCGAACCCCTTGGTCAGGGCGCCGGGAGCCGGCTGGCACGGAGGTGGGCGATGCCCATGTCCAGGGCGGCCTCCAGGTGGGTGGTCCGGCCGGTGGACATCTGGATCAGGACGCCGCCCTGGATGCCGGCGAGCAGGGCCGCCGCCGCCCGGTCGGGGTCCAGGCCAGGGTCGATTTCGCCGGCGTCCTGCATGTGCCGCACGCCGGTGGCGATCTCGGCCTGCCAGCGGTGCATCAACTCGGTGACCACGGCCTGGGCACCGGGTGTGCCGCTGCCCAGCTGCGAGGTGACGGAGTTGAGCGGGCACAGGCGGCCCTGCCGCCGGTAACGGTCGACGACCTTGTCGCGCCACGCCTGCCAAGAGGGCCAGGAGGTGAGCTCGCCGAGCTGGGGCCGCTGGTCCTCCAGCACGCGGTCGGCCTCGAAGCGGGCCACCGCCAGCAGCAGCTCCTCCCGCCCGCCTGGGAAGTAGTGGAACAGCTGGCTCTTGCTCGTCGCCGTCTCGGCCAGCACATCGTCGAGGGTCGTGGCGGCCACGCCGTGCTCGCGGATGCGCGCGGCCGCGCCCTCGAGGATGCGCTGCCGCGTCGCGGCTCCCTTGCGGGTCAGCGTGCGCATGGCCACCCCTCCAGGTTGGACTACCTGGTCCATATTAGCGCGGTCATCCTGGCATTTTTTGGACTTGACAGTCCATTTTTTGGTCCGCAAGCTGACTGGGCGGCCTCCGAAAAGCCGCTTATGAACGGAGTGATTTCCTCATGTCTCTGGACCACTACTATTTGCTCGGACGTTCCGGGCTGCGCGTCAGCCGGCTGGCACTGGGCACGATGAACTTCGGCACCGGCGGTTTCCATGCCGCATACGGCAAGTCCGAGGATGAAGCACGTCCCGTTTTCCGTCGCTACCTCGAAGCAGGCGGAAACTTCATCGACACCGCCGATTTCTACACCGCAGGTGAGAGCGAGACCATCCTTGGCAATCTCATCGCAGAAGCCAAGGTGCGCGACAGAGTGGTGCTCACCACCAAGTTCACCAACAGCGTCGACCCCGGGGATCCGAACGCGGGGGGCAACGGCCGCAAGCACATGATCAGAGCGGTCGAGGCGTCACTGCGCCGCCTGCGCACCGACTACATCGACCTGTTCCTGCTGCACACCTGGGACCGGATCACTCCTGTCGAGGAGGTCATGCGGACCTTCGACGACCTCACCAGAGCCGGGAAGATCCGGTACGCAGGCCTGTCCGACGTGCCCAGTTGGTACGCGGCGCGGGCCCAGACCTTTGCCGAGGCTCACTCCCTCGTACCGGTGGTCAGCCTGCAACTGCCCTACTCCCTCGTCGACCGGACGATCGAGCTGGAGCACATCGCCATGGGGCAGAGCCTGGGACTCGGTATCACCGCATGGAGTCCGCTCGGCGGCGGCTTCCTCACCGGGAAGTACCGGCATGCCGACCAGGGCTTGGCCGGGGAAGGCCGGCTCAGTGGCGGAGGCTCGCCCGGACGCTCGTGGACGGACCGGGAATGGCAGCTTCTGGCGACACTCGAGAGCGTCGCCGACAAGCTCGATATGACGATGGCTCAGGTCGCCCTCAATTGGGTCGCCACCCAGCCCGGGATCGCCTCGGCGATCATCGGCGCGAGCAGTACGGCACAGCTTGACGCCAATCTGGCCGCCCTCGACTTCGAGCTGCCGGCCGAGCTGCGTGCGAAGCTCGACGAGACGAGTTCCCTGCCGCCCCAGTCGGTCTACAACATGTTCACGCCGAACTATCAGAGCTGGCTGGTCAGTCCTGGCGTCAAGGTCGGAGACAAGCCGGCCGGCTACGCCCCGGCCGTGCAGAACTGGGTGTCCGGAAGCAGGGCTTGACACGCTCGAGCCGTACCGGCGCACGACCCCTCCCCGCCGTCACCGCTGACGCCGGGAACGCTGCACCGCGGTGTCCTCCTGCCGTGTCGAGGCCGCACCCCATGTCGGGTCCACGCGCTCGAGCCTGGTCCAGCCGGTCCAGCCCCGCTTCTCCAGCAGCTCGATCAGTCGACGGGCCGGCGGCGCGGTGTCGAACGCCAGTGTGTCCAGCAGCTTGGCGAACGGTGGCTCGATGTCGGCATCGTCGACGTAGTCCTCGCCCTGCTCGTCGGCCATCTGCGTGATGTAGGCGGCCATCTTGTCTGCCGGCTCGACCAGCCTCGGGTCGTCGGCGGTCCAGTCGAGAGCCTGGCCCAGGGTGAGATAGAAGTCGATGAGCTGCGGGTCGGCGATCTGCTCCCGCTTGCGTGCCATCCACACCGGGACTCGCTCGGATGAGTGCGCGGCCAGCGGGATCCAGCCGTCGCGTTCGACCTGGACGATCCGCTCGTCAACCCCGAGCCCCCGCTGAGGCTCCCGGCAGACCGGCGCCCATGGCGCCGCCGAACATAGACGAACAGCAGCGGCTGCCCGACCAGCATCAGCGTCATCGACGGGTACCGGGCCATGCGCTTCAAGTTGCGGCGCAGCATGGTCGCCGAATCGCGGACGGCGTACGTCGCGGTGTTCATACCGGCACCTCTTCGGTGGTGGGGTGGCTGGCGTGAGGACACGATGTACCACTTCGCGGTGGAGACCCGGGACGACGGAGAACTGGTCGCGTCGGTCAATGTGCACCGTCACCATGACACGTGGGCGGTCGGGTACTGGACTGTGGCAGAGCACAGGGGCCGCGGCTACGCCGCCGAGGCGGTACTCGCCTTGGCCACCTGGTCTTTCACCGAACTGGGGTGCAGTGCCTGGAGTGGCGAGCGGAAGCAGGGAATACGGCCTCCTGAGCGGTGGCGAAGAAGGTCGGCTTTGTTCATGGAGGGGGTCTTGCGTGCGGCACAGACCATCAACAACTCGTTGAGGGATACCTGGATCGGCGCGCTCCGGCCCTCCGACCTCGGCTGTCCTTTCGCTATCCCCTACCACGCCGCGCAGGCCAGCTCAGGTCTGGCCTATCAGCACTGAGGCCTATGCATAAGCGCAGGTGAGAGGCATATCCGTTGGATCCTGCGCCACTACTACCGGGACCTCTGCTCGATCTATTTGCGCGCCTGCGGCTGTGGTGTGAGGAACGCGCGCACCTCCTGCAGTCGGCGGATGTGCTCGTGGTCGCCTGGGTCGTCGCAGTCGTCGTAGGGGTCGTAGTGGACCGCCAGGATGCCGGCGGCCTGCGCGCCGCGGACATCGGCCGGCACGGTATCCCCGACGTGGACGGCGTGGGAGGCATCCACGTGGAGGCGATCCAGAGCGGCGCGGAAGAACCGCGGGTCTGGTTTGTCGAAGCCCACGATCGTGCTGTCGAGTATGGCGTCCACACATACGCCAGGTCCGTCGCCCTCCTGGCACATCTGCGCGTCGAGCAGCATCTGCGCGATCCTGCCGTCGGCCTGCGACACGATGGCGACGCGCACCCCGGCGGCCGTGATCTCCCCGAGCGTCCGTTTCGACTCCGAATCCGGCGCATGCCACATGTTGCGCGTGCGGGAGATCGCGAGGTAGTCCTCGGCACAAGAACGCCACTGGTCCTCGGGCACGCCTGCGTAGCGGGGGAGGAGTTCGTAGTAGTCGCCGCGGGGCTTCCCACGGGCGGGAAATGCCGCGTTGTGGGCCGCATAGTGCGCTCGGATGAACCCCTCCGGTGTATCGACGCCGCCATGGCGGGCGATGACCGGCGTCAGGAGCGCGGCGTTGGGAAGTAGGAGCACCCCACCGACGTCGACAAGGAGGGCCACGTAGTCGTCGGCCGGCGGCGTGAGGCGGTTGGGATTCATGGGCTAAAGGTCCGATCTGTTTGAAATAAGTGCCAGAAACCTATCGCAAATTGAAAAAATTGACGACACGCGTGGGGGCGTGGGAGCATCGGGCAGCATGACGCATACGGCGCAGGTGCCGACAGTGCTCGAGAGGATCGCAGCGGCACGACCTACGTTCTCCGCAACCCTCATCCGAGTCGCCGACGTGGTCTTGGGCAACCCCGAGTTCACGGCCAGCATCGGGATCGTCGAGCTTGCTCAGACGGCGGGCACCTCGGTGGGCACTGTCAACCGTTTCTGCCGCGCGATCGGCCTCGACGGGTACACGGCGCTCCGGCTGGCACTCGCCAGTGAGCTCGGGCAGGCGGCGGCGGACCTGGACGCCGATCCCACGGGGGAGATCGAGCCCTCCGCAAGTGCTCGCGACACCGTCAACCTGATCGCCGCATCGAGCATCAACGCCATTCGCCGCACTGCGACGCTGCTGGACACCGAGGCGCTGGGCCGGCTCGCCACCGCTGTCGACGAGGCCCGGCAGGTGCAGATCTTTGCCTTCGGGGGTAGCGCGCAGATCGCGCGTTACCTCGCCGACCAGCTCATCGGCATCGGAATCGTCACGCTCACCTCGCCCGACGTGACGACCGCGGCCGCCTACGCCGTGACCCTCGGTGCCGGTGATGTGGCGATCGCGATCAGCCACTCGGGCACGGCGCAGCACGCCCTCGACCTGCTGTCGGTGGCACGGGAGCGGGGGGCGTTCACTGCGGGGATCACCAGCAGCGCCTACGCGCCGCTGGTCACCGAGGCCGATCTGACCTTGGTGACGACAGCCCGCAGCGCGACCGCGCGCTACCGGGGCACCGCAGGCCGGCACGCTCAGCTCTTCGTGACCGACGCCCTCTACGTTCGCGTCTCCCAGCGCCGCGCGAGCGAGGCGACGCGGCTGCTGGATCTCGCCGGACAGGCGACCACCCCCTATCAGACCCAGACCAGGGATCACCGGGCCCGACCTCATGAGACCAGCCGGACCGTGGCGAGTGGCGCCGCCGCGACGACACCGGTCGCCGTCACGGATCAGGCGAGCCGACGCATCCTGGTGCTTGACCCCGATCGGGATTGGTCGGAGGAGTCGGCCGTCCTGTGGTGGTGGCGGCCGGATGCGGACAGCGGCATCGAGGATCCGGAGGGATCGTGGCGGCTGCCGACCGACGCCCGCTTGCGGCGCGACGCGTCGACGGGACAGCAGTACGTGCTCGTGTCGGACTCGTTCGGGCTCCTGGCCGCC